>DATGDX010000308.1:0-3147 GCA_035310665.1 Mycobacteriales bacterium
CGGCAGGTCAGATCACGTGGGCGGCGTGCTCCACGGCCTCGGTGCCCCCGATCGGGAGCTCGTCCTCGTAGGGCAGCCCCGCCCACTCGCTGACGAAGTCCTCGACCTCCGCCCCGTACGCCCAGTCCACGCTTTCGACCACTGTGTCGACGCTCATCGTCCCCACCACATCGTCGTCGGCGGTGCGTCCCCGCCGTACGCCTATGAGATCTGGCCCTCGCCCCGAGCGACCAGGGCCGAACGTCCCGGGCCCTCTCGGGACAGACGGTGCCCGACGCGACAGGCGGCACGGATGGTCAGCTCACGTCCGACACCGCGGCGCTGACCGCGTTCGGGCCGTCGTACTCCCGGTCCTCGATCCGCCGCAGCGTCTCGAGCACCGGCTCGTCCGCCCCCTTGCGTTCCGCGTGCGCCACCAGGTCGTCGCGCCGGGCCGGGTAGTCGACACCGCCCAGGAACTTCTGCAGTTGCACCGGGTTGACCGCCATCGCCGTCTCCTCTCCCTGTGCCGGTGACCGCGCACGACCTCCCACTGGGGACGTACCGCCGCGGTCACCGCAGCAACCATCCGGTCAGCGCCCCTCGTCGAACCGGTAGAACCGCCAGAAGTCGTTGTCCAGCGGCAGCGTGGCGATTCGCCCGAACCCCGCTTCCCGCGCCCACGTGTGCACGGTCTGCTGGCGGAGGACGGTGCCGTTCGCGACGTCCGGCGACTCGGCCCCCGTTGCGGGCAGGCAGTGCAGCACGCTCCACGCGTACATGAACCGCTCGATCTCGTCGCCGGGTGCGACGAACGCGTCCGCGACCCGCTCAGCCCCGACGAGCACCGCACCGTGCGGCGCGAGCGCCGCCCGGATCCGGGCCAGCGCCTCGACGGGGGAACCCATGTCGTGCAGGGCCTCGAACACGCAGGCGAGCTCGAACCGCTCCGCGGGCTCGAATCGCCCGGCCTCGAACTCGGCGGCGTCGAGCACCTCGAACGTGATCCGGTCGGCGACGCCCGCCTCCCGCGCGTTGACCCGAGCCTCCTCGATCGACGCCTCGTCCAAGTCGATCGCGTGCACGGTCACCCGAGGGAAGTGCTGCGCGAGGGCGATCGACGACCACGCGGTGCCGCACCCGACGTCGAGCACCCGCCCGCCCCGCGTGAGCCGGTCGTGCACGTCCGGCAGCGCCCGCAGCCACGTCGGCAGTTCGTTGACGAACATCGGACGATTGAACGCGCCGATGCCGTGGCGGATGTCCGCGCCGAAGTCGGCGTAGCGCACCCCGTCGCCGGTGCGGTAGGCGTCGACGACCGCCCCGAGCGTCCGTGCGAGCCCGATGAGCGACGGGGGCGCTCCCTGGAGGTACGCCGGCGAGTCCGCGTCCACGAGCACCGCCGCATGCCCCTCCGGCAGCCGGTAGCGCCGCTGCGCCGCAGGCAGGTCCGGGTCGTCGACGTCGACGATGCCGGCGACCGCCTGTTGCTCCAGCCACTCGCGCGCGTAGCGCTGAGCGACACCCGCGCGCACCGCCAGCTCCGCGGCGGTGACCCCGTCCCGCTCGCGCAGCGCGGCGTACAGACCGAGACGGCGCCCCACGTCCACGCTGAGCAGCTCCATCCCGCCGAGCAGGCTCGCGAACAGCCGCTCGGCGAGCGCGTCCCGACGCTGCGCGTCGCCACCGTTCGCGGCCGTCTCCTCGGCCAGCATTTCGAGGGTCGTCTCCATCGGTCCTCCCTGCTTCTCGGGCCTGCCTTTGGGGCCTGCCTCTCGGGACGCCCGCGCGTCCCGTCACATCGCCCACCGTGACGGACCCGCCTGTCAGCCCCCTGTCAGCTGCCTCTCGACGTCCCTGTCGAGCCGCCATCGAGCCGGTTACCGTGACGAACGAAGGTCACGCGACCCGAGGGACGCCATGCGGTTGCGGGTGCTGGGGACGCTCGAGCTCGTCGACGGGCGACGCGACGGGGCCACCTCCGAGGCGCTGCGCTCGACCCGGCTCCGTCGGCTGCTGGCGGTGCTGCTGGTGCACGCCGGCTCGGTCGTGTCCGTGGATCGGATCGCCGACGTGATCTGGGGCGACTCCCCGCCGGCGAACCCGGAGGCGGCGGTCCACAACCTCGTCTCCCGGCTGCGGGCGGCGCTGCGGACCGCCGGCGCGTCCGCCGATGACTCGCCCGACCCGGTCGCCCTGCTCACCCGCGCCCCCGGCTACGTCCTACAGGCGACGGGAGACGCCGTCGACGCGGCGTGTTTCGAGGATCTCGCGGCCCGGGCCCGCGCGTGCGCGGTCGACCGCCCGGAGCGCGCGGTCGAGCTGTTCGACGCGGCGCTGGGGCTGTGGCGCGGTGTGGCGTACGCCGAGTTCGCCGACGAGGACTTCGCGCGCGCGGAGGCGAGCCGCCTCGAGGAGCTGCGGGTGTCGGCCGTCGAGGACCGGGTCCAGGCGACGCTCGACCTGGGGCGGTGCACGGAGGCGATCGCGCGGCTCGAGGCGCTCGTCGCCGCCCACCCGCTGCGGGAGCGACCGCACGCGCAGCTCATTCTCGCGCTCTACCGCGCGGGCCGGCAGGCCGACGCGCTCGCGGTTTACCGCGACTACCGCGAGCGGCTGGACGAGGAGCTGGGTCTGGAGCCGTCCGCGGCGCTGCAGCGGCTGCAGGCGGACGTGTTGCGGCAGGACGCGGCGCTCGATCCGGGTCCCGCTCCCGGTGCTGCGCCACCCACCGGGTCACCCACCCCGTCAGCCACTCCTCCCCTCGCCGGTTCGTCCCCGGCGGTGCCGCCCGTCGGAAACCTGCCCGCGGTCGGGGACCCGCCCGCGGTCGGGAACCTGCCGGCCGTGCTGCCGGACCTCGTCGGCCGCGACGAGACCCTGGCCGCGGTATCCGAGTCGCTCGGCGAGGCACGGGTGGTCACCCTCGTCGGGGCGGGTGGGGTCGGCAAGACGAGCGTCGCGCTGCACGCCGCGGCCCGCGCGCCGCGGTGCGCCGACGGCGTGTGGCTGTGCGAGCTCGCGGGCGTGGCCGAGCCGGAGGCGGTCGCCGACGCCCTCGCCTCGGTGCTGGGCGTGCAGCAGCGCCAGGGGCTGACCGTCGTGGAGCGGCTGGTGGAGTACCTCCGGCCGAAGCACCTGCTGCTGGTCCTCGACAACTGCGAGCAC
>DATGDX010000309.1:0-3112 GCA_035310665.1 Mycobacteriales bacterium
TCGGCAGGCCGTGCAGGAGCAGCAGCGGCGGGGTGTGCGGCGAGGCGGGTCGGCCGTGGTCCACGACGGACACGCGCACGCCGGCGACCACGACGTCGCGGGTGGGCAGCGGGTGCGCGTCGGTCACGGACACATCATGCCCTGGTCGCAAGGGGTCAATATGGGCGGCATGACGGTTCCCACCGGGAGCGTCCGGCTCGACGACGTCCGCGCGGCACGCGAGCTGATCCGCGACGTGGTGCGCCACACCCCGATGGAGAACTCGCGCCCGCTCGGGGATCGTGTCGGCGGCCCGGTGCAGCTGAAGTGCGAGAACCTGCAGCGCACCGGATCGTTCAAGATCCGGGGGGCCTACGTCCGCATCGCCCGGCTGTCGGAGGAGGAGAAGGCTCGCGGGGTGGTGGCCGCGAGCGCGGGCAATCACGCGCAGGGCGTCGCGTTGGCCGCGTCCCTGCTGGGCACGAAGGCGACGGTTTTCATGCCCGACGGCGCCTCGCTGCCGAAGGTGGCGGCCACCCGGTCGTACGGCGCCGACGTCCGGCTCACCGGCCACCACAGCGTGGAGGAGTGCCTGTCGGCCGCGGTGGAGTTCGCCGCGTCGACGGGCGCCACGCTGATCCACCCGTTCGACCACCCGGACATCGTCGCCGGGCAGGGCACGGTCGGCCTGGAGATCCTCGAGCAGTGCCCGGGGGCCAAGACCGTCGTCGTCGGCGCCGGCGGTGGCGGGCTGGTGTCCGGGGTGGCGGTCGCGGTGAAGGCCCAGCACCGCGCCGCGCGGATCGTCGCCGTGCAGGCGGCGGGTGCCGCGGCGTACCCCCAGTCCCTCGCGGCCGGCCACCCGGTCGCCCTGCGGACCATGAGCACGATGGCCGACGGCATCGCGATCGCCAAGCCTGGGGAGCTCCCGTTCGCGCTGGTGTCGGCGTACGTCGACGACGTCGTCACCGTCTCCGAGGAGTCCCTGTCGCGGGCGCTGCTGCTCTGCCTGGAGCGGGCCAAGCTCGTCGTCGAACCCGCGGGAGCCGCCGGCGTCGCGGCGCTGCTCGACGAGCCGCACGCGTTCACCCCACCCGTCGTCGTCGTGCTCTCCGGCGGCAACGTCGACCCGGTGCTGCTGCTGCGGGTGCTGCGGCATGGCATGGCCGCGGCCGGGCGCTACCTGGCGTTCCGGGTCCGCATCCCCGACCGGCCCGGGGAGCTCGCCCGTCTCCTGACCGCTCTCGGCGAGGTCGGCGCCAACGTCCTGGAGGTCGAGCACGTGCGCATCGGTCCCAAGCTGCACCTCGAGGAGGTCGAGGTCGCCCTCCAGTTGGAGACCCGCGGCCCCAGCCACTGCGACGAGGTCCTGACCCGGCTGCGGGACGCCGGCTACACGCTGGTGTTCCACTGATGGGCGCCGCGATCCGCGCCGAGGGGCTGGAGAAGTCCTACGGCAGCACCCGCGCGTTGGCCGGTCTCGACCTCGAGGTCCCCGAGGCGACCGTGCTCGGGGTGCTCGGGCCGAACGGCGCCGGCAAGACCACCGCCGTGCGGGTGCTCGCCACGCTGCTGCGCCCGGACGCCGGCCGGGCAGAGGTCGCCGGGATCGACGTGCTGCGCCACCCGGACGAGGTGCGCCGGCTGATCGGCCTGTCGGGGCAGTACGCCGCCGTCGACGAGCGGCTGACCGGGCGCGAGAACCTCGACATGGTGGGGCGGCTGTACCACCTCGGGCGGCGTGCGTCGCGGGCGCGGGCGGCCGAGCTGCTCGCGCGGTTCGGGTTGACGGACGCGGCCGACCGCCCGACGCGGACCTACTCCGGGGGCATGCGGCGGCGGCTGGACCTCGCCGCGGCGCTCGTCGCCCGGCCCCGGGTGCTGTTCCTCGACGAGCCGACGACCGGGCTGGACCCGCGCTCGCGGCTGGGCCTGTGGGAGGTGATCGAGGAGCTGGTGCGGGAGGGCGCGACGCTGCTGCTGACGACGCAGTACCTCGAGGAGGCCGACCAGCTCGCCGACACGATCGTGGTGGTCGACCCGGACGGGTCATCGCGAGCGGCACCGCGGACGAGCTCAAGGCGCGGATCGAGGGCGAACGGCTGTCCCTCGTGGTCCACTCCCCGGACGACGTCCCGCGAGTGCTCCGCGCGGTGCACGCGTTCGCGCACGGCGAGCCGGTCGTGGACGAGCACGGCCGGCGGGTCACCGTCCCCATCTCCGGGTCCGCGTCGGGGCCCGGCTCCGGGTCCACCTCCGGGTCGCGCCCCGGCGCCGGCCCGCGGGTGCTCGTCGACATCGTTCGCGCGCTGGACGCCGAGGGGGTCGAGGTGCTCGACCTCGCGCTGCGCCGCCCCACGCTCGACGACGTGTTCCTGTCGCTGACCGGGCACCCCTCCGATCAGGAGGCCGCGTGACAACGAGCACCCTTCCAGGGCCCGTTGCCACAAGGGTGGACCAGTGACCGCGGCGTACTGGGCGGTGCACGACGCCGCGATCATGGCGAAGCGGACCCTGCTGCAGATCCCGCGGGTCCCGGAGCTCTTCGTCTTCTCGACGATCCAGCCGGTCATGTTCGTGCTTCTGTTCGTCTACGTCTTCGGCGGCGCGATCCAGGTGCCGGGGGTCGACTACGTCGACTTCCTGATGCCGGGGATCTTCGTCCAGACCGTGGCGTTCACGTCCGGGGTGACCGCTGTCGGGCTCGCGGAGGACCTGCAGAAGGGCATCATCGACCGCTTCCGGTCGCTGCCGATGGCGCGGTCCGCCGTGCTGGCCGGACGAACTGTCGCCGACACCGTCCGCAACGCGTGCATCGTGCTGGTAATGGTCGTCGTGGGGGCCTCGTCGGGTTCCGCTTCTCGGGCGGCCTGGTCGCGGCCGCCGCCGGGTTGGCGCTGCTGCTGCTGTTCGCGCTCGCGTTCTCCTGGGTCGGCGCGCTGATCGGGTTGTCTGTCCGCAACGCCGAGGCCGCGAACACCGCCGGGTTCATCTGGCTGTTCCCGCTGACGTTCGCGTCCAACGCGTTCGTGCCGCTCGCCGCGCTGCCCGACTGGCTCGAGGCGCTCACCCGCTACTCGCCGGTCACGGTGACGGTCGAGGCGCTGCGCGGGCTGTTCCTGGGTCAGGGCGC
>DATGDX010000310.1:0-2676 GCA_035310665.1 Mycobacteriales bacterium
GACCTCAAGCTCGACCGGGTCGCGGTCGTCCACGACAAGAAGGTCTACGGGCAGGGCCTGTCGAGCATCTTCGCGGACGACTTCCGCAAGAGCGGCGGCACGATCGTGGCGACCGAGACCGTCAACCCCGGCGACAAGGACTTCTCGGCCGTGATCAGCAAGCTGCAGCCGCGGAGCCCGCAGATGGTCTACTACGGCGGGGAGTACCCCGAGTCCTCGCTGCTCAGCAACCAGATGAAGGCCAAGGGCCTGCGCGTTCCGTTGATGGGCGGGGACGGGATGTTCGACCCGACGTACATCAAGAACGCGGGGAAAGCGTCCGAGGGCGACTACGCGACCTCGGTCGGGGCGCCCGCCGCGTCGCTCCCGTCCGCCAAGGCGTTCATCAGCGCGTACGACGCGGCCGGCTACCGCGAGCCGTACAGCGCCTATGGGCCCCAGTCCTACGACTCCGCCAAGGCGATCCTCGAGGCGCTGCCCGGCAAGGACCGCATCGACGACTCGGTCCGTCGCGAGGTCGTGAGCGCGATGGGAGGCGTGTCCTTCCAGGGGGCGACCGGCCGGGTGGCGTTCGACGAGTACGGCGACAACGTCACGAAGATCCTGACCGTGTACCGCGTCCGCGACGGGCGCTGGACGACCGTCAAGACCGGGACGTTCTGGGCCCCGCCACCGTGACCACCGACCCTGACCACAGCCGTTCCGCGCACCGGGAGGGCCGGTGGAGCAGTTCCTGCAGCAACTGGCCAACGGGCTGGTGCTCGGCGCGATGTACGGGCTCATCGCGCTCGGGTACACGATGGTCTACGGCATCCTCCAGCTGATCAACTTTGCGCACGGCGAGATCTTCATGATCGGCGCGTTCGGCGCGTTGGCGACCTACGACTACCTGCTTCCGCGCGCCGTGCCGGCGCCGGTCGCGCTGCCGCTGATGCTGGGCGGCGGCGCGATCGCGGCCGTCGCCGTGGCGCTGGCGATGGAGCGCTTCGCCTACCGCCCGCTGCGGCACGCGCCGCGGCTCGCCCCGCTGATCACGGCCATCGGCGTGTCGATCTTCTTGCAGGAGGCGGTGCGCCTCTACTACCCCCAGGCGAAGTCGGCCAAGCCGTTCCCCCAGCTGATCACCGGACCGCCGGTCGCGATAGCCGGCGTGGAGGTCGACCGCGCGTCACTCGTCGTCGTCGTCGTGGCGCTCGCCTGCATGGCCGCGCTGTCGGCGTTCGTGCGGCGCAGCCGGACCGGGCGGGCGATGCAGGCCACCGCCCAGGACCCCGACACCGCGCGGCTGATGGGCATCGACACGGACCGGATCATCGTCGTCGCGTTCGTCCTCGGCGCCCTGCTGGCCGCGGTCGCCGGTCCCGCGCAGGGGCTGCGGTTCGGGCAGGTCGACTTCCGGATCGGTTTCCTCGCCGGCCTCAAGGCGTTCACCGCGGCTGTGCTGGGGGGCATCGGCAACATCAACGGGGCGGTGCTCGGCGGGTTCTGCATCGGGCTCGTCGAGGCACTCGCCACGCAGTACGCCCCGGGCCAGTTCGGCGGCGGCGCCTGGAAGGACGTGTGGGTGTTCGTGGTCCTCATCGCGGTCCTGGTGTTCCGGCCGCAGGGGCTGCTCGGTGAGCGGGTGGCGGACCGGACATGACTGTCGACGACATCCGGCTGCGGTTCGAGGACACCGTCCGCGCGCGGCTCGGGGCGACCGCTCTGCGTCGGGTCGCCGCCCTCGGTGTCGTCCTCGTCGTCGTCGGCGGCTGCGCCCCGTGGGCCGGTTTCGCCGGCTTCCCGGGCAAGATGACGCTGCCCCTGTGGTACGCGTTCCCGGGCGGCGCGCGGCTGTTCGTCCTCGTCCTCACGCTCGGGTTCGCCCTGGTCGTCCTCCGTGACCTGCCCGGGCGCCGCTCGGCGGCGACCCGCGCCGGCTGGGGGAGCCTCCTCGTCACGGCCGTGACCCTGCTCGCGATCGCGGCCGACGGCGGGGGGGTGGCCGGCGTCGCCTGGGGCGGCTGGGTGACCGTCGCTGGCGGCCTCCTGCTCGTCACCACGGCGCCCGCGGTGCCCGACCGCCCGCCGTCCGCCTGGGCGCCTCGTTCACCGGCGGCCGCCGTCGCGCTGCTCACCCTCACGGTGGCGGCCATCCTCGCCGCCGTCGTCTACGGGCTCGCGATCGCCGAGTCGAGCCTGTTCATCGGCTTCGTCCTCTTCATCGCCTTCCTCGTCGCGGTGCTCGCCGCGCTCGGTGTTGTCGAGGGCGTGCGACAGGTGGCGGCCAGGCACCACGTGACGGCCCTGACGCTCGCGCTGCTGGCCGCGGTCGCCTTCCCGTTCACCCAGGACGGCGACGCGTACTACCTGCGCATCGCCGCGTCGGTGGGTGTGTTCGCGGTGACCGCGCCGGGCCTGAACATCGTGGTCGGCCTCGCCGGGCTGCTCGACCTCGGCTACGTCGCGTTCTTCGGCGTCGGCGCCGACGTCGGCGCGCTGTTCGCCAACGCCACGTTCACGACGGTCCACGTGCACCTGCCGTTCCCGCTCGTGCTCGTGCTCGGCGCGTGCATCGCGGCGGTGTTCGGCGTGGTCATCGGCGCGCCCACGCTGCGGCTGCGCGGCGACTACCTCGCGATCGTCACGCTCGGGTTCGGGGAGATCTTCCGGATCACCGCGAACAACCTCGACGGG
>DATGDX010000311.1:0-2697 GCA_035310665.1 Mycobacteriales bacterium
TACGCCTGGCTCGCCCGCCCGCCATCGGACCGGGAGCTCTCCGACCGGGCGCTCACCGAGCTGATCCGCCGCATCCACGGCGAGTCCCGCGGGACGTACGGCTCGCCCCGGGTGCACGCCGAGCTGCGCGCGGGCCGCGGGGCTGCGGGTGGCGCGCAAGCGGGTGGAGCGGCTGATGCGGCCCGCCGGGCTGGCCGGCCGCCACCAGCGCCGGCGCCGCTGCCTGACCCGGCCGGACGCGAGGGACGCGCCGGCGCCCGACCTGATCGGACGCGACTTCGCCGCCGCGGCGATCGCGGATGGCAGCGGCGCGGGCCCGGCGCCGGCGGCGCGGCCCGGGGCCCGGATGGTCGGCGACATCACCTATCTGGCGACCGGCGAGGGCTGGCTCTGCCTGGCCGACGTGCTCGACCTCGCCACCCGCGCCGTGCTGGGCTGCGCGATGGCCGAGCACATGCGGGCCGAGCTCGTCGTCGACGCGCTCGACATGGCCGCGGCGCGGCCGCCGCTGCCGCCCGACGCGATCTTTCACTCCGATCGCGGCTCGCAGCGCGGGTTCAAGGGGTCGTCGCAACACCTGCGCGATCCGACGGGTGGGACAGTAGCTCGGCGAGAGCCTCGGCGGGTGTCTTCCAGTCGAGGGTCTTGCGGGGCCGTCCGTTGAGAGCGGCGGCGACGGCGTCGAGGTCGTCGCGGCTGTGGCGGGTGAGGTCGGTGCCCTTCGGAAAGCACCGGCGCAGCAGCCCGTTGGTGTTCTCGTTGCTGCCGCGCTGCCAGGGGCTGTGCGGGTCACAGAAGTAGATCTGCAGTCCGGTGGCGACGCGCAGCTCGACGTGCTTGGCCATCTCGCTTGGCCATCTCGGCGCCCTGGTCCCAGGTCAGCGACCGGCGCAGCTGTTCCGGCAGTGTCGTGATCGCTGCAGTGATCGCGTCCCGGAGGGCCTCGGCGCCGTGCCCGGCGAGCGGCGGGCCGTTCTTGACTCTCGCCTCGCCATGGCCGGGCAGCGGCGGCAGGTGCAGCAGGATCGTGAACCGGGTGGTGCGCTCTACGAGGGTGCCGATCGCCGAGCTGCGCAGGCCGCGGATGAGGTCGCCTTCCCAGTGCCCCGGAACGGCGCGGTCGGCGACCTCCGCGGGCCGCTCGCTGATCATCACTTCGTCGGTGACGAAGCCCTTGCCCCGCTTCGTGCGGGCTCGCGGGACGCGTAACGCACGGCCGGTGCGCAGGCACGCGGACAGCTCCCGGCGCAGCGCGCCGCGGCCCTGGACGTAGAGCGCCTGGTAGATCGCCTCGTGCGAGATGCGCATGGACTCATCATCGGGAAAGTCGACCGGCAGCCGGCGGGCGATCTGCTCCGGGCTCCACGCGATCGCCCAGCGCCGGTCGTGGCGGCGGCCGCGTCGGCGCCCGATCCAGCGCACCGTCGGACCGTCGACGCACGTGCCGTCCGGACGCTTGACGGCACCGGACAGCCGCTCCTGGACGTAGCGGTGCAGCGCTTCGTGGGCGGCGAGTTCGGCGACCTTCGGCCGCCGTGCCCGCCGCTCGGCGTGCCACTGCGCGTTCGCGGCCCGATAGTCCAGGTAGCCGCCGCGGGTCGCGGCGTTGCGGCGCAACTCCCGCGAGATCGTCGACGGGTTCCGGCCGAGCCGCCGCGCGATCTCCCGCACGCCGCAGTCGCGGCCGTGCAGGATCGCGATCTCCTCGCGTTCGGCGAACGACAGGTAGCGCCCGGACAGCGGCGCCGAACTGATCGTTGGCATGCCGCCACCGTCGCGGAACCACCGGCTCCCCACCGCCGGCGACACGCCGGCCTCGGCAGCGGCGTCCTCGCTGGAGACCCCTCGCGCGATCGCCGCCCAGAAACCGCTGCCGATCTTCTCGCCCGGCCACCGTCGGGCGACCCGGCGAACACATTCGTGGGCCTCCCAGTGACCCGCGATGCCCAGCCGCGCGGACGTCCCATCGCAACTCCCCACGATCGAGGTGCTGCGACGGTCACTGGAATCCGCCCAGTACACCTCGGCCGCCTTCGCCGCCGCCTGCGCCGAGCGCGGCGTCGCCCGCTCCACCGGGGGCACCGGATCGTGCCTCGACAACGCCGCCGCGGAGGCGTTCTGGTCCACCCTCAAGCGCGAGCTCGGCCGCTGCTGGTGGCCGACCCGCGCCGCCGCCCGCGGGGCGGTCTTCGACTACCTCGCGTTCTACAACCGGCGCCGGCGCCACTCCGCGCTCGGCTATCGCACTCCCCACGAGGCGCTCCTCGCGCATCACGACGCCGCTCCCGCGGCCGCCGCGGCATGACGCCGGCCACCAGGCGCGACGCCGCGCGCGGGCCTGCAGCGGGCGCCGGTTCGCACCGTGCGGGCAGGGGCTCGCCCTGCCCGCGGTTGTGCTGCCCGCGGGCCGGGCCCGGGGCCCCCGGGGTCAAGGCTCGGCCGGGACGGCCGACCGCGCAGCGGCACGGCCTTGAGGCTGGGGCAGGCCCGGCCGTATCCGCGAGCCGGCGCCCGCTGCCCGTTTCTCAAGATGCGAGCCGCGGTCAGGAGGACCGGAAGCAGGTGTTACCGTCGCCGGGCCGCCTCCCGACACGAAAACCACGTGTCCGTCAAAGCGGGGGAACCGCAGACGACGATCGTGGCCTGCGGCAGCAGCCGGCGGATCGCGGCGGCGAATGGCGCCGACGGGTCGAGCGC
>DATGDX010000312.1:0-1925 GCA_035310665.1 Mycobacteriales bacterium
GCAGAAGATGTTCTCGATGAACCTGGTGGCGGTGTCGTAAGGGGGCGTAGCGAGAGACGTTGCCTATCTGGTCGGCCTACCCCAAGCCGGCGAGCCTTGCTGCGTCGACGACATGCGAGCTAACCGCAGCGTGACTATTCACGTCCCGGCCCTGCGTGTCGGAGCTCGGTGATCGCGGTCGGGGTGTGAAGGATCGGCCGGTGGCCGCGCCGTCCTACGAGCAGCTGGCGGCGCTCGTGGCGGCGCAGGAGCGGACGATCGCCCAGCTGCAGGCCCGGATCGCCGCGCAGGACGCCGAGATCGCGGAGCTGAAGCGGCGGCTGGCCGCCTCGTCCCGGAACTCTTCCCAGCCGCCGTCGAGCGACGGGCTGGACAAGCCGGCGCCCAAGTCGCTGCGCGGCCGGTCCGGGCGCAAGCCCGGCGGGCAGCCGGGGCGGGAGGGCCGCACGCTGCGGCAGGTCGCCGTCCCTGACCAGGTGGTCGTCCACGAGCCGGGCGCCTGCACCAGCTGCGGCGGCAGGCTGGCCGCCGACAGCGCGCCGGCCGGCGTGGTCCGACGGCAGGTGTTCGACATCCCGAAGATCACCGTGCGGGTGGTCGAGCACCGGCTGGTCACCCGCTGCTGCAGCAGCTGCGGCACACGTACCCGCGCGGCCGGACCGGCCGGAGTCACCGCTCCTGTGCAGTACGGCCCGCACGCCGCGGCGATCGCGGTGTATCTGTGCCTGGGTCAGCATCTACCCGTCGAGTGCACCGCCGGACTGCTGGCCGACCTGTTCGGCACGCCGATGTCCGTCGGCACCGTCGCCGCCTGGACTCACCGAGCGGCAGCCGGGTTGGAGCCGTTCACCGCCACCGCGGTCGCCGGCCTGGCCCGGGCCGACCTGGTGCACGCCGATGAGACCGGGCTGCGGGTCGCGGGCCGGCTGCACTGGCTCCACGTCGCCTCCAGCGCGCTGTTCACCGTCCTGTTCTGCCACCCCAAACGCGGCAGGGAAGGCATCGACGCCGCCGGAGTGCTGCCCGCCGGCACCGGCACCCTGGTGCACGACGCGTTCGCCCCCTACGCCCGCTATCCGGCCGCCCGGCACGCGTTATGCAACGCCCATCTGCTGCGCGAACTGATCGCGGTGGTCGATCACCACACCGCCTCCCCGTCGCCGGGCAGCGACGGCACGCCGGCCGGCTGGTGCTGGGCGACCCAGATCATCGACGCCCTGCTGGCGCTGAAGGCGATCACCGATACCGGCGCCCTGCCCGACCCCGACACACTGGCCGCGCACCGGCGGCTGATCGTCTCCGCGGCGCTGATCGGCGCCGCCGCCGACACCAGCCCGCCTGGGGTGCTCGGCCGCCGCCATCGGGCGCTGGCCCGGCGCATCCACCGGCGCATCGACGACTACCTGCGCTTCGCCGGCGATCTGCAGGTGCCGTTCGACAACAACCCGGCCGAGCGTGACATCCGCATGGTCAAGATCAAGCAGAAGGTGTCCGGCTGTATGCGCACCCTCGTCGGCGCCCAGGACTTCGCCGCGATGCGCTCCTACCTAGCCACCGCCGCCAAGCACGGCCGCCGCCCCTTCGACGTCCTCACCGAACTCACCAGCGGAGACGTCTGGATCCCTGCCGTGAGCTGAACAGTCACTCGTCGGGCGGCGCCGGTCGGTCACTGCGCTCTGATGTGGGACTCGCCGTATTCACCGTGTTGTCCCCCACCAGGCCCACTTGTGCGGGTTGGCTGCGGTCTTCGTGGCCGACGCGAGCACGCTCGTCGTCGTCATGCGGTTGGCGTTCGGGCCTTCCCGGCGGACTGCTGATCCCCCGCCGGTACTATGCCGTCTGCTGACTCCTGCCCAGTAACTGTCGCCGTTGCCGACGACACCCGGACAGGCCTCCCCAGATAAGGCCAGCAACTGTCCCCCTAC
>DATGDX010000313.1:0-2723 GCA_035310665.1 Mycobacteriales bacterium
GAACTCCAACGCGTCGTTCCCGGTGCGGATGCCCCCCATCCCGAGGAGCGGAACGTCGGGCAGGGCCTGGTGCACCTGCCACACGCAGCGCACCGCGACGGGCCGGATCGCCGGCCCGGACAACCCGCCGGTCACCCCGGCGAGCGCGGGCCGCAGCGTCGCGGTGTCGATGGCCATGCCGAGCAGGGTGTTGATGAGCGACAGCCCGTCCGCGCCCGCGTCGACGCACGCCCGCGCGATCGCGACGATGTCCGTGACGTCGGGCGACAGCTTCGCGAACACGGGAACGGCGGGCGCGATGGCACGGCGGACCGCGGACACGACCGCGGCAGCCGCGCGAGGATCGCAGGCGAACACCTGCCCGCGGTCCTCGACGTTCGGGCAGGAGATGTTCACCTCGACGAGCGTGACCCCGGGCGCGTCGCGCAGCCGGGCCGCGAGCGCGGCGTACTCCTCGACGCTGCCGCCGGCGATCGACACGACCGCCCGCGCGCCATGCTCGCGCAGCCACGGCAGGTCGGTCCGGAGGAACGCGTCCATGCCCGGCCCCTGCAGGCCGATCGAGTTGAGCATTCCGGACGGTGTCTCGGCCATCCGCGGGGTGGGCCGGCCGGAGCGGGGCCGAAGCATGACCGACTTGGTGACGACCGCACCGAGCCGTGCGACGTCGACGAACTGGTGCAGCTCGCGGCCGGCCGCCGCGCAGCCGGACGCGGTGAACACGGGGTTCGGGAAGCTGGCGGCGCCGAGCCGGGTGGACAGGTCCACGGATCAGTCACCGTCCATGGCGGCGTCCATCGCGGTCGCCCCGAGACAGTCGCCCGGGACGGTGCCGAGATCGGCCCAGCGCACGCGATCGCCGCGGAACACCGGACCCTCGACGCAGGAGCGCGTCATCCGGGTGACCCCGTCGTCGCCGACGACCGGGAGCACGCACGTCATGCACACCCCGATCCCGCAGGCCATCGCCTCCTCGACCGCCACCTGCACCGCGACGTCGTGCTCCGCCCCGATCGTGCTGACCGCCGCGAGCATCCCCATCGGCCCGCATGCGTAGACCACCGACGACGCGGTGCGGGCGATGACGTCGGGAAGCACGTCGGACACCCGCCCCACCTGCCCGGCCGAGCCGTCCTCCGTGGTGACGGTCAGGCTGGCGGCGGCGCGCTTAGCTTCGAGCGCACCGAACAGCCGTGCCTCGGTGGACGCGCCGAGCACGAAGTGCACCCGGCACCCGCGGGCGCGCAGCGCGTTCGCCAGCGAGAACAGGGGCGAGCTGCCGTAGCCCCCACCCACCAGGGCGCACGGGACCGGCGTGGTGGGCAGCGCGAAGGGGCGGCCCAGCGGCCCGACGACGTCGAGCGGATCGTGGACGCGCCGGCGGGCGAGCCAGGCGGTGCCCCGGCCGGCGACGGCGACGACGAACTCGACGATGCCGCCGTAGCGGCCACCGGGCCGCGCGGCGTAGACGGAGAAGGCGCGGCGGAGCAGCAGCGAGGACTCCTCGCCGCCGACGCCCACGGCGACGAACTGCCCGGGCCGGACGTGCTCGGCGACGCCGGGCGCGACCACACCCAGCAGGTGGTAGGCACCCACGTGCTGGGTCGACAGCACCTCGCCGCGGACCTGGACGGCGTGGACCTGGACGGGGGGCATCAGCCGGCCGCCGACCTCGTGGCCCCTGATCTCGAGGCCCACAACCGCTGCGCGTACTCCTGCAGCGAGCAGACGCCGGTCTCGCCGCGCAGCAGCGCCTCGATCCCCTGCACGCACGCGGCCAGGCCCTGCACTGTGGTGATGCACGGGACCCCGCGCGTGACCGCGGCGGTGCGGATCTCGTACCCGTCCACCCGCGGCCCGGCGTTGCCGAACGGAGTGTTGACGATGAGGTCGACCTCGCCGGCGAGGATCCGCTCGACCACGGTCGGCTCGCCGTCGGGCCCGCGCCCCGCCGAGTGCTTGCGCACGACCGTCGCCGGGACGCCGTTGCGCCGCAGCACCTCGGCCGTGCCGGCGGTGGCGAGCACCTCGAAGCCGAGGTCGGTGAGCCGCTTCACCGGGAAGATCATGTTCCGCTTGTCGCGGTTGGCCACGCTGACGAAGACGCGCCCCTTCGTGGGTAGGCCGCCGTACGCCGCCGCCTGCGACTTCGCGAACGCGGTCCCGAAGACCGCGTCGATGCCCATCACCTCGCCGGTCGACTTCATCTCGGGGCCGAGGACGATGTCGACCCCGTGGAACCGGACGAACGGGAGCACCGCCTCCTTGACCGCGATCGGGGCGTCGGGCGGCAGGTCCGCGCCGTCGCCGCGCGGCGGGAGCAGGCCCTCGGCGCGCAGCTGGGCGACCGTGGCCCCCAGCATCACGCGCGCCGCCGCCTTCGCGAGCGGCACCGCCGTCGCCTTCGACACGAACGGGACGGTGCGCGACGCGCGTGGGTTGGCCTCGAGGACGTAGAGCACGTCCGCCGACACGGCGTACTGCACGTTGAGCAGCCCTCGCACGCCGACGCCCCGGGCGATCGCGAGCGTGGAGGCGCGGATCCGGTCCAGTTGGGTGCGCCCCAGCGTGATCGGCGGCAACGCGCACGCCGAGTCGCCGGAGTGGATCCCCGCCTCCTCGATGTGCTCCATCACCCCGGCGAGGTAGAGCTCCTCGCCGTCGAAGAGCGCGTCCACGTCGATCTCGACGGCGTCGTCGAGGAAGCGGTCGACGAGCACCGG
>DATGDX010000314.1:0-1794 GCA_035310665.1 Mycobacteriales bacterium
CGGGGCCCACGAGCACCGGCAGGTCGGGGATCTCGTCGGGGACCTCCTGCGGTGCCCACACGCACTGCGCCACCTCGGCACCCGCGTCGGTCGGCACCAGCACCTTGTCCCCGACCGCGGGCGCGTGCCCTCCGGGGTCGAAGTAGTACAACCGCCCGTAACGGGTGAAGCTGAAGGCGCAGACGGCGGGCATGGCAGGAGGGTACGTCGCTCGGACCCCGCCCGAGGGAATCCCGTATCGTCCGCGTGCCCGAGGCCGCTCCCCTAGGTGAGGCCCGCGACGGGCCCCGACAGCGCGGTCGCCGGGCGCGGGGTCCGCAGGGCGAGCATCATCGCCTCGAGGGCGAGCTGCGGGTGCGCGTTGGCGTCCAGCGCGGCGCGGCAGGCGAGGATCGCCTCGATCCGGCGCAGCGTCTCCTCCGGCGTCGACGCCCGCGCCACCCGGTCGATCGTCGGGTGCTCGTCCTCGTTGACGAGGTCGACCCGGGCACCGAGCTGGCGCACGAGGACGTCCCGGTAGAGCCCGGCGAGGTCGGTGAGGGCGCGGTCGAGCGCGTCCCGGCGGGCGCGCGTGCCGCGGGAGCGCTGCCGCTCCTCGAGCTCCTTGAGCGTGCCGGCCGAGCCGCGCGGCATCCGCCGTCCCTCCCCGCGCCGGCCGACGGCACCCTCGCCGAGGGCCTCGCGAACGGCGGCGCTCTCCCGCGCGTTCACGTCGGACGTGGCGGTGTCGGCCTCGTCCGCGGTCGACTCCACGAGGGCGGCGGCCAGCGTCAGGCACCCGCCGACGCCCGGCGGTCCGGTCGAGCCGACGAGCGCGCCGGCGATCGACAGCGCGTCCTTGCGGCGCCGACGGGCGGCGGCGTCCGTGGCCAGCCGCCGCGCGCGCCCGACGTGGCCCTGCGCCGCGCGCGCGGCGTACGCCGCCAGCGGCGGGTCGACGCCGTCGCGGCGGACGAGCAGGTCGGCGACCGCGGCGGTCGAGGGCGTGCGCAGCGCGACGTGGCGGCACCGGGACCGGATGGTCGGCAGCACGTCCTCGACGGAGGGGGCGCACAGCAGCCACACGGCGTGCGGGGCCGGCTCCTCGATCGCCTTGAGGACCGTGTTGCTCGTCCGTTCCTCCATCCGGTCGGCGTCCTCGACGAGGACCACCTGCCAGCGGCCGGTCACCGGCGCGCGCGCGGCCCGGGCCACCATGTCGCGGGCCTCCGCGATGAGCAGGTGCAGCCGGTCGGTGGCGACGACGTCGAGGTCGGGGTGGGTGCCGGCGAGCACGGTCCGGCAGCTCTCGCACCGGCCGCACCCCTGCTCCGGCCGCGCGCGGCACTGCAGCGCCGCGGCGAACGCGCGAGCGGCCGTGGACCGCCCCGAGCCGGGCGGGCCGGTGAACAGCCAGGCGTGCGTCATCCCGGGTCCACCCCCGCCGGCGGCCGCCGGGGCGGCGGCGGCCGCCGCCTGACGCAGCGTGCGCACCGCCTCCTCCTCCTGGCCCACCAGGTCGGCCCACACGCTGATGGCTCTACCTTCCTCTCGCACGGTGGATCCCGGCAGGCAGCGCTTGCGGCGCTTGTCCCGCGAGGACTGGCGTGAGACGGCGCCCCTGCCGGGCACCGGCGAAGGCCTGACGCCCAGGAGGGTGTCGTCCCTCGAGGACTGGTCCATCAGCACGACGCAGCGCCTTCCCGATCCGCCGTGCCGGGCAAGGACCGCGAGGGGAGGCTGGATGCTGGGAGTCGGAATCGACTGGGCCGAGGAGTTTCACGACATCGCCCTGGGAACACGGGACAGAGGGGT
>DATGDX010000315.1:0-2394 GCA_035310665.1 Mycobacteriales bacterium
CGTGCCATGGCGGCTGGGGCTCCTGTCCTGGTCGAGGGTCCGATGCGGGCGCCGGGCTCAGCCCTGCCGTTGCTTGTGGCGCAGGTTGTCGCAGATCACCATGACCCGCCCGTGCCGGCGGATCACCTTGCACTTGTCGCAAATCTTCTTCACGCTCGGCTTGACCTTCATGACTTCTCCTGGCGCCGCGGACCCCCGGACGGCTACTTGTAGCGGTAGACGATGCGACCCCGGGTGAGGTCGTAGGGGCTGAGCTCGACGACGACGCGGTCGCCGGGCAGGATCCGGATGTAGTGCATCCGCATCTTGCCGCTGATGTGCGCGAGAACCTTGTGCCCGTTGGCGAGTTCGACCCGGAACATCGCGTTCGGGAGCGGCTCGACGACGGTGCCCTCGATCTCGATGGCCCCTTCCTTTTTCGGCATGTCCTCCGCGTTCCGCTGTGTGGGTGGGTTGGGGTCCGGGCGCGCGCAAGCCGCGGCGAACGCGCGCGGACCGACGGGAAAGTCTACGGCACGCCGCACGGTGCCCGGCACGCCGCCCGGCGGCGTCAGCCGCCGCGGGCGTCGATCAGCGCGCCGAGCCCGTCGAGCACGCGCTGCAGCCCGAACTCGTAGGCGTGCTCCGGGCTGTACGCCGCGCCGTGCGCCGCGCCCGCCGCCGCGCCCACCCGCGCCGCGGTGGGGTAGGCGGCCGGGTCCACGACGTGGGCGAGCAGCGCGGCGTTCGCCGCCCACCACTGCTCGTCGTTCATCCCGCTCTCCCGCCGCGCCGCCGCGACCTCCCGCGCCGCCCGCGCGCATGCCAGCACGAAGCTCACCAGGAAGGTCAGGGCGGCGTCCATCTCGACGTCGTCGAGATGGAGGTCGGCGAAGGCTGACAACTCGTGCTCGTACTTGGCCATCAGCCCGGGCCCCAGCGGCGGGCGGGCCGTCGAGACCGCGGCGACCCAGGGGTGCCGGTCGTAGAGCGCACGGTTGTCGCGCGCCACCGCGGCCACCCGCTCCCGCCACCCCCGCCCGGACAGGTCGGTTCGGGGCATCTCGGCGTAGACCGTGTCGAGCATGAGGTCGAGGAGCTCCGGCTTGCCGGGAACGTAGGTGTACAGCGACATCGGCGCGACCCCGAGCGAGTGCGCCACCCGCCGCATCGTGACGGCCTCCAGCCCCTCGTCGTCGGCCAGCGAGATCGCGGCGGCGACGACCGCATCGACGGTCAGCGACGGGCGCGGCCCGCGCTGGGCGGTTCGGGCGCCCGGGCGGCGCCACAGCAGGTCGAGGGTGCGCCGCGGATCGCCCGCGCTGGTGCGCTCGTTGGCCACGCCCTCATCCTCCCCGAGCGGTTGCGTCCAGTCAGCGTACAACGTATGGTGTACGGCGTACGGAGGGGGCGAGGGCGACGTCCTGCTCAGGTGGACCCCGACCGAGGGAGGCCCCCTTGCAGATCACCGCGTCGGCCGTGTCGCTGAACGTCGAGGACGTCCTCGCGTCCAGCCGGTTCCTGACCACGCACTTCGGGTTCCGCGAGGAGTTGGCCGCGGAGGGCTTCGCGTCGCTGGCTCGCGACGACGCCGGGATGAACGTCGTCTTCCTGCGTCGCGGCCTCGAGTCGCTGCCCGGCTGCCTGCGCGACGAGCGCGCGGCCGGCCTGATCCTCGCCTTCGTCGTCTCCAACCTCGAGGCCGAGGAGGCGCGTCTGCGCGACGAGGGCGTCACGATCTCGATGCCGCTGCGCGAGGAGCCGTGGGGGGAACGCGCCTTCCAGGTCAAGGACCCCAACGGGTTCGTGATCCAGCTCGTCGAGTGGGTCACGGCCGACGGTCTCCCGCGCGCCTAACGCGCGCCGCCGGTCAGGGCGCGGGCGAGCAGGACGGCTCCCCAGGGGCCAAGGACCCACAGCGGCCACAGCCCCCACAGGTTGCCGGTGAGGACGACGACGACAAGCCACACGGTCACCGACACCGCGCTCGCCGTCGCCCAGGCCACGACCGAGCGGTCCCGGCAGGCGGGCGGCCGCGGTGGCTCGGGCCGGGCGAGCGGGTGGGAGCCCTCCTCGGGCAGGTCGCGGGTGAGCAGCGCCAGCTCACCGACGGTGCGTGCGGCGTACGCCGCGTCGAGACGCTCCTTGAACTCCTCGACCGACGGCCGCCCCTGCGCGCAGTGCTCCCGCAGGCGCGCGACGACGCGCTCGCGGTCGTCGTCGGAGGCCCGCAGCGACGGATCCATGGCCGGCGGCGGCTAGCCGGCCGCGGCGAGCAGGTCCGCGAGCCGGGCCCGCCCGCCGTCGGTGGCGGTCAGCACCCAGGGGCCGTCCTCGGTGAGCGTGAACGTGTGCTCGAAGTGCGCGGAGGGCAGCCCGTCGCGGGTGACGACGGTCCAGCCGTCGTCGAGGACG
>DATGDX010000316.1:0-17334 GCA_035310665.1 Mycobacteriales bacterium
GATCCTGCGCAGCGTGCCGTCGACCCCGTCGCGCACCTGGTCGCGCGCGGCACGCACGGTGCGGACGCGAACCGTCACCACCGAGGCGGGGCCGTCCTCGCGGACCTCCAGCTGCCCCGAGTAGTCGTCGGAGCCGGTCAATCCCCAGGCCAACGACCGCGCATCGGCGTCGACCCGGACCCACGCGTCACCGCTCACCTCGGCGCCGCCGCGGTCCGCGGTGACCCGCACGAGGTCGTCGTCGAGCGGCTCGGCGGCGCTCAGGCGGGTGACGTACGCCGTCAGGTTGTGCGGGTCCGCCAGGTAGTCGAACAACTGCCCCGCGGGCGCGTCGACCCGCGTCGATGCTTCGTAGTCGGCCATGGCCGGACGCTACCGCCGGACCACTGTCGCGCGGTCGCCCGCCCACCGCACTGATCGCTTCCGGTTGACCCCCTCGTGCCGCGCCTCGTAGGGTGCCTCAACCTCAACCTCGACCGGGGGTCGAGGGTCGCTACGGACCGGTGGGACGTCGAGGCGCCGCGGGGTCGCGGCAGGAGGCCGAGCACAGCATGCCGACCGTTTTCTGCACGCAATGCGGCACCCAGAACCCCGAGGACAGCCGCTTCTGCGCCAACTGCGGCGCCGCGCTCACCCGCTCCGCGCAACGCAGCGGTGACACGACGTCCACGATGTCGCTGTTCGGGATGGAGACGGGCGCGGACGTGGACGCGGCGGACGAGGAGCTGCTGCCCAGCGAGGCGATCGAGTCGCTGCCGGCGGGCTCGGCGTTGCTGGTCGTCAAGCGTGGCCCGAACGCCGGCAGCCGGTTCCTGCTCGACCGCGAGCTCACCACCGCCGGTCGGCACCCGGAGAGCGACATCTTCCTCGACGACGTCACCGTCTCCCGCCGGCACGCCGAGTTCGTCCGGCACGGCGGCGGGTTCGTCGTCCGCGACGTCGGCAGCCTCAACGGCACCTACCTCAACCGGGAGCGCATCGACGAATCGCCGCTGGCCAACCGCGACGAGGTGCAGATCGGCAAGTTCCGCCTGGTGTTCCTCGCCAGCCCGCGCGCGACGGCGGAGGGGGGGCGGGTCTCGGCGTGAGCGCCGCTGTCCCGGCCCGCGGTATGTTCACGATCGGGGAGGTGCTCGCGCAGCTGCGGCCCGACTTCCCCGACGTCACGATCTCGAAGATCCGTTTTCTGGAATCCGAGGGCCTCGTCGAGCCGCAGCGCACCCCCTCGGGCTACCGCAAGTTCAGCACCGCCGACATCGGCCGGCTGCGGTACGTGCTGTCCGCGCAGCGCGACCAGTACCTCCCGCTGCGCGTCATCAAGCAGCACCTCGACGCGCTGGACCGCGGGCTCGAACCGCCGGGCCCCAGCGGCGGCCCGCGCGCACCTCGGCCGCTCGCCGCCGCCGAGCGGCTGCCCGGACCCGACGCGTTCACGGCCGCGCCGACCGAGGTGCGCCTGTCCCGCCGCGAGCTCCTCGAGGCGGCCGCGCTCGACGAACGGCTGCTCGACCAACTGGAGCAGTTCGGGCTCGTCACCCCGCTGCCCGGCGGGGCCCACCACGGGGCGCCCTACTCCGCGGGGCCCTACTACGACGCAGATGCCCTGCTCGTCGCGCAGACCATCGCGCAGATGGCGCGGTTCGGGATCGAACCGCGCCATCTGCGCGGCTTCCGCGCCGCCGCGGACCGCGAGGTCGGGCTCATCGAGCAGGTGATCACGCCGCTGCTCCGACAACGCAACCCGGAGGCCCGAGCGCGGGCGGCAGAGGTCGTCCGCGAGCTCGCCGCGCTGTCCGTCCGGTTGCACGCCGCCCTCGTCCGGGCCGGTCTGCGACCCGACGTCCCGCACTGACCGCCCGCGCGACGGGTGCGACACCGGGGCCCGAGAGGGCGGCCGGCCGGGGGAACACCCCGTCCGTGGGCGCCGTTCGCGGCGGTGTGTCCCCTCCGCCCCGGGTGTACGTTGAGGGCGACCAGCCGGCGAGGACGGTGAGGACCGCGTGAACGAGCTGAACGTCGTCGGGGTCCGAGTGGAGCTGCCGTCGAACCAGCCGATCGTCCTGCTCAAGGAGGTCGATGGGGAGCGCTACCTGCCGATCTGGATCGGTGCGGTCGAGGCGACCGCGATCGCGTTCGCCCAGCAGGGCGTCGTCCCGGCCCGCCCGCTCACCCACGACCTGTTCCGCGACGTCCTCGGCGCGCTCGGCGCGCGGCTGCGCGCGGTCCACATCACCGAGCTGCGTGAGGGCGTCTTCTACGCCGACCTGCTCTTCGACGGCGGGGTCGAGGTGAGCGCCCGGCCCTCGGACGCGATCGCGCTGGCGCTGCGAACCGGGACCACCATCTACGGGTCGGACGAGGTGCTGGCGGAGGCGGGGATCGCGATCCCCGACGAGCAGGAGGACGAGGTCGAGAAGTTCCGCGAGTTCCTCGACCAGATCTCGCCCGAGGACTTCCAGACCGGCTCCCAGTGAACCTCACCTTCACATCGAGGGTTACCCTGGCGCACGGCGTGGCTGGTTGACGCTCCCCGGCGGGCCCCCTAGCGTCGAGCGACAGACACAGGTGTAACTCCGCGCCGGACCGGGCGCGGACCGGGTGCCGCCCCCGGCTGGCGGCGGGCGCGAGGAGGCCCCGTGGCTAACGGCGGTGTGGGTTCCCCTCGGGACGACGCAGCGGCAACCGCTCGCCGCGCCGGGCCCGCACCGAAGCCGTACGGCGAGCAGGGCACGCTGTTCGCCGACGAGGGCGCCGCGGCGTCCGACGACGTCGGCTACCGCGGGCCGACGGCGTGTGCCGCCGCCGGGATCACCTATCGCCAGCTCGACTACTGGGCGCGGACCGGGCTGGTGGAGCCGAGCATCCGGCCGGCCTCGGGCAGCGGCACCCAGCGCCTCTACTCCTTCCGGGACATCCTGGTGCTCAAGGTCGTCAAGCGGCTGCTCGACACCGGTGTCTCCCTGCACAACATCCGGGTGGCGGTCGGGCACCTGCGGGCCCGCGGCATCACCGACCTCGGGCAGATCACGCTGATCAGCGACGGCGCGAGCGTCTACGAGTGCACCTCCGCCGACGAGGTCGTCGACCTGCTCCAGGGCGGCCAGGGCGTGTTCGGGATCGCGGTCGGCCGGGTGGTCCGGGAGGTCGAGGGCGAGCTCGCGTCGCTCCCGGGGGAGCGGCCCCAGCACACCGGTGAGCCGTCCGACGACGAGCTGTCCGCCCGCCGCCGTCGCCGCCGCGACACCGCATGACGGCGGGTCCCGCCGCCGACGGCCCCCCGCCGCCCGGGCGCGCGCCCCTCGCGGCGCTCGACGCCGCGGCCCCGTTCGCCGCCCGGCACGTGGGCCCGCGGCCGGACGAGGTCGCCAAGATGCTCGAGGCCGTCGGGTACGCCGACCTCGACGCGCTGGTCGCCGCCGCGGTCCCCGCGGCGATCACCGCCGGCGACCCCCTCGCGCTGCCCCCCGCGACCGACGAGGCGGGGGTGCTCGAGGAGCTGCGCGCAATCGCCGCCCGCAACCGCCGGGTCCCCTCGATGATCGGACTCGGGTACTCCGGCACGGTCACCCCGCCGGTGATCCGGCGCAACGTGCTGGAGAACCCAGCCTGGTACACCGCCTACACGCCGTACCAACCCGAGATCTCGCAGGGCCGGTTGGAGGCGTTGCTGGTCTTCCAGACCGTGGTCGCCGACCTGACCGGGCTGCCGCTGGCCAACGCGAGCCTGCTCGACGAGGCCACCGCCGCCGCGGAGGCGATGGGGCTGTGCCACCGCGTCGCGCGGTCCGGTGCCGCGTTCGTCGTCGACGCGGACTGCCACCCGCAGACGATCGCGGTCGTGCGCACCCGGGCCGAGCCGCTCGGCATCCCGGTGGTCGTCGCGCCGCTCGACGCCGGCCTGCCCGACGCGGACGCGTTCGGCGTGCTCGTCGCCTACCCCGGGTCCAGCGGCACGGTTAACGACCTCCGCGGGATCGTGGAGTCGGCGCACGCGCGGGGCGCGCTGGTCGCCGCGGTCACGGACCTGCTCGCCCTCACCGTGCTGCGCCCGCCCGGGGAGTGGGGCGCGGACGTGGCGGTCGGGTCCGCGCAGCGGTTCGGGGTGCCGCTCGGCTTCGGTGGTCCGCACGCGGGGTTCATGGCGGTGCGGGAGGAGCTGTCGCGCCAGTTGCCGGGCCGGCTGGTCGGGGTCTCGGTCGACGCCGGCGGGGAGCCGGCGTACCGCCTCGCGCTGCAGACCCGCGAGCAGCACATCCGGCGGGAGCGGGCGACCAGCAACATCTGCACCGCCCAGGTCCTGCTCGCGGTCGTGGCCGCGATGTACGCCGTCTACCACGGCCCGGACGGGCTCACCGCGATCGCCCGCCGGGTCCATCGGTACGCCGCGGTGCTCGCCGCCGGGCTGCGCCGCCACGGCGTCGACCTCGTCGCCGACGGGTTCTTCGACACGGTGCAGGCGCGCGTGCCGGGCCGCGCCGCGCAGGTGGTCGCCGCCGCGCTCGGGCGCGGGGTGAACCTGCGCCTCGTCGACGCCGACACGGTCGGGATCTCCTGCGACGAGCTGACCCGGCGCGAGCACCTGCGCGCGGCGTGGGCGGCGTTCGGCGCCGGCGCGGACGAGCTCGACGTCGACGCGCTGGACCGGGCGGTCCCGGACGCGCTGCCCGCGGGGCTGCGGCGCAGCAGCCCGTTCCTGGCGCACCCGGTCTTCTCGGCGCACCGGTCGGAGACCGCGATGCTGCGCTACCTGCGGCGCCTTTCCGACCGGGACGTCGCGCTGGACCGCTCGATGATCCCGCTGGGCTCGTGCACGATGAAGCTGAACGCGACCGCGGAGATGGAGCCGATCACCTGGCCGGAGTTCGCGGACGTCCACCCGTTCGTGCCGTCGGACCAGGCCGAGGGGCACCGTGCGATCATTCGCGACCTCGAGCGCTGGCTCGCGGAGATCACGGGGTACGCCGCGGTGTCGCTGCAGCCCAACGCCGGCTCGCAGGGCGAGTTCGCGGGGCTGCTGGCCATCCGCGGCTACCACCGCGACCGCGGCGAGGGCCACCGCACCGTGTGTCTGATCCCGGCGAGCGCGCACGGCACCAACGCCGCGAGCGCGGCCATGGCCGGGCTGCGCGTCGTCGTGGTCGCCACCGATCCGCACGGCAACGTCGACCTGGCCGACCTGCACGCGAAGCTCGCCGAGCACGGCCCCCGCGTTGCAGCGATCATGGTGACCTACCCGTCGACGCACGGGGTGTTCGAGACGACGATCACGGAGATCTGCGCGGCCGTGCACGAGGCCGGCGGGCAGGTGTACGTCGACGGGGCCAACCTCAACGCCCTCGTCGGGCTCGCCCGGCCCGGCCGGTTCGGGGCCGACGTGAGCCACCTCAACCTGCACAAGACCTTCTGCATCCCGCACGGGGGCGGCGGGCCCGGCGTCGGCCCGGTCGCGGTGCGCGCGCACCTGGCGGCCTACCTGCCCGCGTCCCCCTCGGACACGCCCCCCTCGGACACGGCCGCGGGGGTGGGGCCGGTGGCCGCGGCTCCGTGGGGCAGCGCCGGGATCCAGCCGATCCCGTGGGCGTACATCCGGCTCATGGGCGCGGCCGGGCTCACCCGCGCGACGCAGGTCGCGATCCTGTCGGCCAACTACGTCGCGCGCCGGCTGGCGCCGTACTACCCGGTGCTCTACACCGGCCGGCACGGGCTCGTCGCGCACGAGTGCGTCATCGACCTGCGCGCACTCGCCCGGGAGAGCGGCGTCGACGCCGAGGACGTCGCGAAGCGACTGATCGACTATGGGTTCCACGCGCCGACGATGTCGTTCCCGGTGCCCGGGACCCTGATGATCGAGCCAACCGAGTCGGAGGACCTCACCGAGCTCGACCGCTTCTGCGACGCGATGATCGAGATCCGGCGAGAGATCACGAAGGTGGCGGCGGGGGAGTGGCCCCGCGACGACAATCCGTTGCGCCAGGCCCCGCACACCGCGGCGATGCTGGTCGGGGACTGGGACCACCCCTACGAGCGGGAGCGGGCGGTCTACCCCGCAGGGCGGACGGGGGCGAAGATCTGGCCGCCGGTGCGCCGGGTGAACTCCGCCTTCGGGGACCGCCACCTGGTCTGCGCGTGCCCGCCGCCGAGCGCCTACGAGACCTGACCGGGTCAGGCCGCCGGGCAGACGGGTCGGCGCGGCGGGTGCGGGCGGTGGGGCGCGATGGCGGTGCCGTCCGGGAGCAGTTCCCCGGTGTCGTCGAAGAGCACGACGCCGTTGCACAGCAGCGACCATCCCTGCTCGGGGTGCGCGGCGACGGTGTGAGCGGCCTCTCGGTCCGACGCGTCCGCGGGGGGACAGGGCGGGCGGTGCGGGCACATCACGTGCCTCCTCGAGAATGATCGACGCGGCACAGGGCGCGCTGCCAGTGTGCCGTGGTCCTGCGGCGGAGGACCTGCGACGCGCCGCCGGGACCGGGCCATGATGCGGACTCCACGGAGGACTGTCGGCAGGAACGGCCGCCGTTTGACAGATGCCGCCGAGCGGTGTCGACGTACACCTGTGGGCACAACGGGGTGAGCGACGGACGAGGGTTTCCCCCGCTCCCGCGCCCGCGGCGCCCCGCGGGAGGCTCGAGGGGCGGGCCTCGCCGTGGGGGCGGCGGGGTCCCGCCGAGACCCGCGGCACTCAGCGCGCCGGCGGTGGCCGCCGCGCGGCGACCACCGCGCCGAGCAGCAGCGTGAGACTGACCGCGGCCAGCGTGGCGTACCCCACCGGCGACGACGTGCCGTCCCACAGCGCGTGCAGCACGACCGCGAGCGCGAACACGGAGGCGAACCGCAACCAGGCCCGCAGCCGGGCCCGCAGCCGGGGGCGGGCGGCGTGGGCGGTGAACAGCGCGGCGCAGGCGAACCCGGTCCACGCCGCGTGCCCGGCCGGGCTCGCGACGCCGCGGAACAGCAGCAGGTGCTGCACCGGGCCGATGCGGCCGCCGTCGGTGAGCAGCGCCACGAACGCGTAGCCGAGGGTCTCCAACGCGGCGAAGCCCATCCCGACGGTGACGCCGAGCACCAGGCCGTCCGCGGCACGCAACCCGGGAACGAGCAGCAGCACCGCGACGGGGAGCAGCAGCTTCGCACCCTCCTCGATGATCCCGATTCCGAGCAGCGGCAGCGTGCCGAGCCGGTGGACGGCGTCGAACTCCAGCCGGCCCGCGACGGCGGTCCCGATGACACCGCCGACGACGGCGGCGGCGACCAGCGCGGGGACCGTGACCCGCAACGCGGGCTGGGTCTCGTACAGCAGCGTGGCGAACGTCGCCGGCACGATCGCCGAGCCGAGCAGCAGCAGCGACGGCACGTACAGCGGGTTGCCGGTCGCGGCGAGCGCGTTCGCGGCCACCGCGTAGAGCAGGATCCCGGCGGCCAGGACGACGAGGAACCGGCCGGACAGCCCGGCGCGGGGCCTGACGGCCGCAGCGCCGCGCGTCGTCGCCCCCGGCCGCGCGTCCACGTGCGTGGACTGTACGGGCGCGCCGAGGTCGGGGCGACACGGGCCGGCGTCTCCGAAATCCACGGCCGTCCGTCTAGCCGATAAGGGACGTTATGTCAGGTACGACGGTCCCGGCGGGCGTGGCGCCGCCGGGGACGGCGTCGGGCGGGGCGGTGAGCGCGAGCCGCAGCTCCACCGCCGCGGTTGCGACGCCGGCCGCGCCAAACACCGCGGCCGGCAGCGGCAGGACGGCGCGGCGCCGCAGCGCGGCGAACAGCGCCGCGCCGTCGACCGCGTCGACGGCCACCTGGGTCAGCAGCCACCGGCGACGGGCCGCGACACCGGTGGCGAGCGCGCCGGCGCCCAGGCCGAGGTCACGCCCGCCGAGCATCTGCCCGGCCCAGCGCAGCCGCCGCGCGGTCACCCGGTCGACGCCGAGGAGGCGCGGCAGCAGCTCGGGCCGGGTCAGCAGCGCGGTGCCGACGGCCACCCGCAGCAGCGCGATTCCCCGCGCGAGCGTGCCGTGGGTGACCAGCGGGGCCGATCGAGGAGGCATGCGTGTCCTTTCGCGCTCCCCGTGCCGCGGGCCGCCCCTAGCCCGGCCGGCGGGAGCCGGCGGGACCGGTTGGTGGCTGTGCGCACGGGGAATGTTCTGTTCGTCCCGAGCGTTGCATTCGTGTAATCCCCAACCGCCCAGGAGGCAGCAGGATGGGCGAGCGAGTGCTCCGGGGCAGCCGCCTCGGCGCGACCAGCTACGAGTCCGACCGCGACGCGGACCTGGCGCCGCGACAGGCGATCACTTTCGACTGCCCGGAGGGGCACCGGTTCAGCGTGCCGTTCGCGGCGGAGGCGGAGCTCCCGCCGACGTGGGAGTGCCGGGTGTGCGGCGCCGCGGCGTTGCGCGTCGACGCGCAGCGTCCGGAGCCGAAGAAGACCAAGCCGCCGCGCACGCACTGGGACATGTTGCTCGAGCGACGTAGCCCAGCCGATCTCGAGGCGATCCTCGCCGAGCGGCTCGAGGAGCTGCGAGGCGGGCGCCGCTCCGCCTGACCCCGCCGCGGCGGCCCGCGTGGCCGCGTCCCGAATCCGGGCCACGTCTCGTCCCCGCGAGACGTGGCTCGTTCGCTGTCCCCCGCCGCCGGGCCTCACCGCTGGGGAGGGCCACCGGGGTCGGCGAGCGAGCCGTCAATGACCACACCGGGGCCGCGTCGGCGGACGACGGGAGTGCGCATCGCCAGCCGCCGGGCGCGGCGGGCGACGAGCACGGCGAGCAGCCGCCGCGCCGCCGGCCGGGTCACCGGCAGCACGAGGAACGCGCCGGCGACGTCGGTCACGAACCCCGGGGTCAGCAGCAGCGTGCCGCCGACGAGGACCAGCGCCGCGTCGGCGAGCTCACGGCTGGGCAGTCGACCGGTGCCCAGCGCCCCCCGCAGCGCGTCCCACGCTCGCCGGCCCTCCCGCTTGACGATCCATGCCCCCAGGGCGCTCTCGACGATCAGCAACGCGACGGTCGGCAGCGCACCGATCACCCGTCCCACCTGGACGATCACGGCGATCTCGGCGAGCGGGACGACGAGGAAGGCGACGAACAGCACGAGCGGCATCCCTCGTAGCGTAGCCGCGCCGGACGGCTGGGTCCCCGGAGTGGCTACGCGTGCCAGAGGTCGGGAAGGTCCCGCGGCGCCGTGCCGTCGTGCGCGCCCCGCCCGGTCCGCGCCCCGATCCGGGCGACCCCCCACCACGTGACCCGCCACAACGCCTCGGCGACGATCGCGCGGTTCATCTTGCTGCCGCCCGCGGTCCGCTCCACGAACGTGATCGGCACCTCCGTGACCCGGAAACCGGCGCGCAGCGCCCGCCACGCGAGGTCGACCTGGAAGCAGTAGCCGGCGGACCGGATCTCCTCCAGGGGCAGCCGCTCGAGCACCTGCCGGCGCACGCCGCGGAACCCTCCCGTCGCGTCGTGCAGCGGGACCCCCAACACGAGCCGGGTGTAGACGTTGCCGCCGCGGGAGAGCAGGCGGCGCGACCGGGGCCAGTCGCGCACCGCTCCCCCGGCGACCCACCGCGACCCGACCACGAGGTCCGCGTGCCGCAGGGCGGCGAGCAGCCGGGGCAACTCCTCCGGCGCGTGCGAGCCGTCCGCGTCCATCTCCACGAACACCCCGTAGTGCCGGGCGAGCCCCCAGCGGAACCCGGCGACGTACGCCGCGCCGAGCCCGGCCTTGCCCGGGCGGTGCAGCACGTGCACCCGGGGGTCGGCGGCGGCGAGCGCGTCGGCGACGCTGCCGGTGCCGTCCGGCGAGGCGTCGTCGACGACGAGCAGGTCCGCGTCCGGGACCGCGACGCGGACGCGGCGCACCGTCCGTTCCAGGTTCTCCCGCTCGTCGAAGGTCGGGATCACCACGAGCACGGGTCCCACCCGTGCGCTGCCGGGCACGATCCGAGGATCCCGCTTTCGCCGCCGCGCCGCGACCGTGGTCACGACCATGGCCGCGACCACGGCGAGCAGGCCGACGGCGGCGAGCGCCCACTCCGGCCCGGCGCCGAGCCGGCCCGCGACGGTCGGGGTGTCACGCAGCGGCAGCCTTCCGACGAGCAGCGCCGGGCGGAACTCGGCGCCGCGGTGCCGAACGCGCCCGTGCGGCTCGATGAACGCGCTGATCCCGCTGGTCGCCGCGACCACGACCGACCGGCCGTGCTCGATTGCCCGGACCCGGGCGATCGCGAGCTGCTGCTCCGTCTGCCCGGTGCGCCCGTACGTCGCGTTGTTCGTCTGCACCACGAGCAGCCGCGCGCCCCCGCGGACGACGTCCCGCACCACCCCGTCGTCGGCCACCTCGAAGCAGATCACGTCGCCGATGCGGGCCGGCCCGAGGGACAGCACGCCGGGCCGCGCGCCGGGCGCGAAGTCGCGCGGGATCCGCGCGAACCGGCCGATCCACCCGGTGAGCAACGGGCGGAACGGCAGGTACTCGCCGAACGGCACCGGGTGGCGCTTGACGTACGTCGCCCCGGGCCCGCGCGCGGGATCCCACACGATCCCGACGTTGTGCACCCGGGCCCCGTCCCCCGCGCCGGTGATCGCCCCGACGAGCACCGGGACGCCGAGGCGCCGCACCGCCTTGGTGATCGACGCCCGGGCGGTGGCGTCGCGGTAGGGGTCGAGATCGGAGGAGTTCTCCGGCCAGACCACGGCGTCGGGGGCGGGCAGCCGCCCGGCGTCGACCGCCGCGGCCAGCCGCGCGCTCTCCCGCACGTGGTTGTCCAGCACCGCCCGGCGCTGGCCGAGGAAGTCCAGCCCCAGCCGCGGCACGTTCCCCTGCACGGCCGCGACAACGACCCCCGAGGGGCCGTGCCGGCGTTCCCCCCTGGTCGGCGTCGGCAGCAGCACCCCGGCGAGCAGGACCAGCGCCGCGACGGCGGCCCATGCCGCGGCGGCACGCGGGCGCGCGCGCCCGGCGAGTGCGGCGGCGAGCGCGGCGCCGAGCAGCGCGGTCAGCGCCCCCGACAGCGGGGCGCCGCCGAGCGCGGCGTACGTCGCGAGCGGGCCGTGCGGCTGGCTGAACGCCAGCTTCCCCCACGGGAAGCCGCCGAACGGCACCCGGGCCCGCAGGGCCTCCTCCCCCACCCACAGCGTCGCCGTCCACACCGGCCAGCCGGGGAGCCGGGTGACGAGCGCGAGCCCGGCCCCGAGCGGGGCGAAGAACAGCGCCTGCACGGCGGCGAGCAGCAGCCACGCGTCGACCCCTACGACGCGCAGCCAGGACAGCAGCGCGACGAAGAAGCCCAGCCCGGCCGCGACACCGAGCAGCGCGCCTGCCCGCGCCGTGCGCCCGCGGACGAGGAGCGTGAGCGTTCCCACGGCGAGCGGGGCGAGCGGCCACGCGCCGACCGGGGGGAACGCCAGCGCGAGCGCCAGCCCGCAGGCGGCGGCCCCGGAGGCGGCGGCCGCGGGGGCGGCGAAGCGGCGAGCGCGCCGCGGCGCGGCCGATACCGGCGCGTCACCCGAATCACCCCACCGGACCCGCGGCGGCGCGGAGGCGGTCACCTCCACGTCCTCCCGGTCACGCGGCCCCCTCCCGTCACTCCCCGGCCCGTCACCCCCCAACCAGGGTCGCCGGCGTCGGGGCTCGCCACGACGGTAGCCCCCCGGGGCGCGGCGCGAGGCTCGCGCGCAGACGCCGGACGGGCGTGGGGGCCGCGGTCAGCGCGGGGCGAGCAGCGGGAGCAACACGTTGTCCACCAGGGCGTCGATCGCATCGTCCGGGATCCGGGTGCGCGTCTCCAGGTAGCGGTGCAGCAGCAGGGTCGGGCCGACCGCGACGACGTCGGCGTTGAGGGCGTCGGGGCGGACCTCGCCGCGCTCGACGCCGGCCGCGAGCACCTCGAGCAGCAGGGCCCGCCGGGGCTCGATGACCCGCTGGCGCACCGCCGCGAGCAGTTCCGGGTGCTCGCGGGAGGACGCGATGAGGCTGGCGATGGCGGCGCCGATCGGCCCGTCGAGCGTGCCGGCCATCCGCCGCAGCACGGCCCGCAGGTCGGCGCGCACGTTCCGGATGCGCGGGGTCGCGGCCTCCGCCGGTGTCGGCGGCAGCGCGTGCCGCAGCGTGTCGACGACCAGGTCGGCCTTGGTGGGCCAGCGCCGGTAGAGCGAGGACTTGCCGGTGCCGGCGCGCGCGGCCACGCCGTCGTAGGTCAGGCGCGCGAAGCCGTGCTCCCCCAGCTCCGCCAGCACCGCATCGAAGATCGCGCGCTCGAGGACCTCCCCCCGCCGCCGCGGGCCGCGGCGGCGGTCGCCGCACGCGACCGGCCCCTCCGTCCGCACCCCGCCCGTCCGCACCCCGCCCGCCCGCACGGTCCCGGCCGACGCGGCCGTGGTCCCCGGCATGACCCTCCTCGGGAATGAACAGAACCGTTTGCGTCTTGTGCCACCGTACCGTTACCGTGAGGACATTAGAGGACGTTGCTGTCCTCTAATGTCCGTGGGCCCGGCGTTGGAGTGACATCGAAGAATGAGCACGCTTTCCGCGGACCGCCAGACGAGCGCCCCCGCGCCGGCGCCGGGGTCGGAACCGGCGTACCTGTCGCACCGGCAGATCCTCGTCGCCATGATCGGGATCATGGCGGGGATGCTGCTCGCGGCCCTCGACCAGAGCATCGTGGGCACGGCCCTTCCGCGGATCGTCAGCGAGCTCGGCGGACTGGACAAGCTCGCCTGGGTGGTGACCGCCTACCTGCTGACCTCCACCGCGGCGACGCCGCTGTGGGGGAAGATCTCGGACCTGTACGGGCGGCGGCTCATCTTCCAGGTCGCCATCGGGATCTTCCTGCTCGGCTCGATGCTCGCCGGCCTCGCCCGCAACATGCCCGAGCTGATCGGTGCCCGCGCGATCCAGGGGATCGGCGGCGGCGGTCTCATGTCGGTCGCTCTGGCGATCATCGGGGACATCATCCCGCCGCGGGAACGCGGGCGGTACCAGGGCTACTTCGGCGCCGTCTTCGGCGTGTCCAGCGTCGCCGGGCCGCTGCTCGGCGGGTTCTTCACCGACGGGCCCGGCTGGCGGTGGATCTTCTACATCAACGTGCCGATCGGCGCCGCGGCGCTCGTGGTGACCTCGGCGGTGCTCAAGATGCCCGTCGTCCGTCGCCAGCACCGGATCGACTACCTCGGCGCGTCGCTGATCGTCGGCGGTGTCGCGGCGCTGCTGCTCTACCTGGACTGGGCGGGCAAGCAGTACGGGTGGACGGCGCCCTTCCCCGTGGCCCTGCTCGTCGCGGCGGGCGCGCTCGCGATCCTGTTCGTCCTCGTCGAGCTGCGCGCCGCCGAGCCGATCATCCCGATGCGGCTGTTCCGCAACTCGATCGTCACGATCAGCAACAGCTATGCGTTCCTCGCCGGCGTCGCGATGTTCGGCACGATCATCTTCCTGCCGATCTACCTGCAGGCCGTCCAGGGCATGTCGCCGACCGCGTCAGGGCTTGCGATGGTGCCCGCGGTCGTCGGCATCTTCGTCACCTCGATCGTCTCGGGACGATTGATCACGAGCACCGGGCGCTACAAGATATTCCCGATCCTCGGCGCGGCGGTGCTCGTCGTCGGGCTGCTGCTGCTCTCCCGGCTCTCGGTCGACACCCCGTTCTGGCGGATCGCGCTCTACGAGGTCGTCTTCGGCGCCGGGCTCGGGATGACCATGCAGACCGTCGCCGTCGCGGTGCAGAACGCCGTGGAGTTCCGGGACATGGGCAGCGCCACCAGCACCCTCACGTTCTTCCGCCAGATGGGCGGCGCGATCGGCGCCGCCGCGTTCGGCGCGGTGCTGTCCACCCGGTTGGCGCACCACCTGGGCGAGCAGTTGGCCGGGGCCCCGCCCGCCGCCGGCGCCCGGGTCGACACGAACAACGTGCAGGCGATTCAGCACCTCGCGGAACCGATCAAGACGCGCGTGCTCGAGGCGTTCTCCGCCGCGCTCGACGACGTGTTCCTGGTCGCGGTGCCGTGCATCGTGGTCGCGTTCGTCGTGGCCCTGTTCCTGCGCGAGGAGCCGCTGCGGGGGCACACCCGAGCGCCCGACTCCGAGCCGGTCTCCCCTGGGGCGTAGCCGGCCTGCGCCCGCGACACGGTGACCGCGCCGCCGTGACCGGGGCGAGGACCCGGGCCCTTCGGACCGACAGAGGCGCGCGCCGGCTGCGCGCCCCCCGCCGTTGTCTACTGGGCCCGGGCCCTCCCCCAGATGTCACGCCCCCTGCCGATCGGGGCCCCGCGGCACATCCGACCCGCGCTGATGGACCTGCCACCGGGACGGCGCGGGGGATGCCGCACGCCGCCTGGCCCAGCAGCGGAACGAGGTCGAAGGCCTCCCGATCAGTCGTCCACGCAGCGGACGCGGGAGAACTTACCGAGCGCCCCCGCGGTGCTGTCAATCGGGCCCTGACCTGCGCGGACGCTCTATCGTCGCAGGTCAACGACGGCCGGATCGCGTTCCGGACTTCCGGCTACGGGCCGGGCGTTCCGCGCGTTGCGGGCACGACGACGGTGCCGGTGGCGGTTACCGCGACCACCGGTGGGTCGAGCACGCCCGCGGCGCTCGGGCCGCGCTCGGGCTGCGCCCGGCAGACCACGAGTGCCTCGAACCGGATGCCCCGGCTGCGCCGCTCGACCCGGGTCACCGTCGCGGTGACCTCGAGCACGTCGCCGGCCCGCACCGGGGCGCGGAACTGCACGTCGTCGTACGCCGCGAACAACCCCTCGTCACCGTCGGTGCGGATGCACACCTCGGTGGCCACGTCGCCGAACAGCCCGAGCACGTAGGCCCCGTCGACGAGGTGACCGCCGTAGTGGGCGTGGGCGTAGGGCACGTAGCGGCGGTGGGTGACGACGAGTCCGGTCACGACGGGGTCCTCTGGAGGCGGGCGACGAGGGCGGAGACGACGTACGACGCGACCTCGCGTGGTGTGGTGCCCTTGCAGAACACCCGGTCGACACCGAGATCTGCCACGGCGGCGGGGTCGAACCGCGGCCCGCCGGCGACGAGCAGGGGACGCTCCCCGGGCGGCCAGGCCGTCCGCGTCGCGGCCACCACCTCACGCACGGCCTGCAGGTGCGCGTCGCGTTGCGTCACGACCTGGCTGACGAGGATCGCGTCCGCGCGCTCGGCCTCGGCGCGCGCGACCAGCGCGGCCGCCTCGACCTGGGCCCCGAGGTTGACCACGCGGAACGCCCGGTAGGCCTCCAGACCCTTCTCGCCGGCGAACCCCTTGACGTTGAGGATCGCGTCGAGCCCGACGGTGTGCGCGTCGGTGCCGACGGTCGCTCCGACGAGGACGATCGTGCGGCCCAGCGTCGAGCGGACCGCGAGGTTCGCCTCCGCCACGCTGAGCAACGGGTAGTCCCGTTCCCGCACCGTGACCCGGGACATGTCGACGCGGTGGCGAACCCGCCCGTAGACCACGAAGAAGGCGAAGGACGGGGGGATCGCCTTGGTGTGCACGACCATCGCCGCCTCGAGTCCCATCGCGCGGGCGAGCTGGAGGGCGGCTCCCTCCGCGCGGGCCCGGTCGTCCTCGGTTCCGGCGGGGACGGGCAGCGTGAACGACAGCTGCACCATGCCGTCCCCGGTCGTGTCGCCGTAGGGCCGCACGATCCGCGCCCCCTCCCCGGTCCGGCCCTCCCTGATCTGCGCAGCCGGGGACGGCCTGGCTTCGTCGCTCACCGTCTCGGTCACCACCGCTCCTCCGGGCCCGCCTCGAGCAGGTCCGTCACCGGGTTCCGGTAGCCGTCCGCGCGCGGCACGACGCCGTCGAGGCCCTTGCCACCGTCCGCGGCCCGGCTCGTCCCCGCGAACGTCCCCCGCGCGATCGCGGCGAACAGCCCCTCCTCGGCGACCGTCTCCAGCAGCCGGACGGCCTCGTCGAGCACCTGCCGGGCGCGGGTGGCGACGAACCCGTCGGGTGGCGGCGAGAAGTCCTCGGCGAGACCTCGGCACGCGGTGCGCACGTAGCGGACGTTCTCCAACGCCAGGTCGCGGTCGGACAGAAACGGCGTGTGAATCCCCTCGGTCATCATCCCGACGAGGAGGATGCCCTGCCCGGTCAGCACGCCGGCAAGGTTGAAGAACGCGTCCAGCAGGTAGCCGGCGAAGATGTTCCCGGTCATGTGCCGGGTGGGCGGCATGTACTTGAGCGGAGCGGCCGGGAACAGCTCGCGGACCAGCTGGGCGTGCGCGACCTCGAGCCGGAACGAGTCCGGGACCGCCGGGTCGATCTCGAACGCGTGGCCGAGGCCGAGCTGGGCGTCGGCGAGCCCCGCCGCTCGCCCGAAGTACTCGTTGAGCAGCTGGCTGACCACCACCGTGTGCGCGGCCTCGACCGCGTCCGCGGTGGTCAGGTAGTTGTCCTCGCCGGTGTTGATGACGATTCCCGCCCGGGCGTGGATCTGCCGGGAGAAGTGCTGGTCGATGAACGTGCGACGCGGGTTGATGTCCCGGAAGATGATCCCGTACATGCAGTCGTTGAGCATCATGTCGAGTTGCTCGAGCCCGGCCAGCGCCGCGATCTCCGGCATGCACAGCCCCGAGGCGTAGTTGGTCAGCCGGACGTAGCGGCCGAGCTCGCGGGAGACGTCGTCGAGCGCCGCGCGCATGAGGCGGAAGTTCTCCTGTGTCGCGTAGGTCCCCGCGAACCCCTCCCGGGTCGCCCCCTCGGGCACGTAGTCGAGCAGCGACTGCCCGGTCGACCGGATGACCGCGACGACGTCGGCGCCGGCCCGCGCGGCGGCCTGGGCCTGCGGGATGTCCTCGAGGATGTCGCCGGTGGCCACGATCAGGTAGATCCACGGTGGTGGCGGATCACCGAGCCGCTCCAGCAGCCGCTCCCGCGCCCGCCGGTTGGCGTCGATGCGCGCGAGCCCGGCGCCGACCGCGCGCCGCGCCGCCGCGGCCGCGCGCGTGACGTCCTCGCGGGCGGCCGGCACCCGGAACCGGACGGCGCCCGCGCTCGCCTTCTCGGCGAGGGTGCGCAGGTCGCCCGGGTCCCCGATGAGCAGCGCGTCCCACACCGGCAGCGCGACCCCGTGCTCGAGACCCACCTGGTCGCGCACCGCGTCGACGAGCCGGTTCACCCAGGGCATCCCGTCGGTGTCCGCACCGGTGAGCCCGGCCAGCCGGAGCACCGCCCGCTCGACGGACACGGTCGTGTGGGTCCGGGCGAGCGCCACCACCGGGGCGCCGGCGCGCGCGGCGAGCTCCCGCGCCCGGCGCGCCACGCCGGGGTCCAGGTTCAGCTTCGCGGACGCGGTCACCCCGCGGCCCCCGGTGACTCGTAGACGGTGCGTCCCCGCACGAGCGTGCGCA
>DATGDX010000317.1:0-5523 GCA_035310665.1 Mycobacteriales bacterium
GCGCGGGATGCGCATGCCCCAGCGGCGGTCGCGGAAGTGGTGCTTGAGCTCGCCGAGAATGACCGAGGTGGCGTAGGCCCCGAAGGGGACGCCGCGGCGCTCGTCGTACCGCCGCGCCGCCTGCACGAGCGCGAGCCGGGCAACCTGCTCGAGGTCCTCGCGGCTCTCGCCGCGGTTCGCGAACCGGGCGGCGAGCTGACGGGCGAGGGGCAGGTTGGCGAGGACCCTTTCCTCCGCCACGTCCCGGTGCTCGACGTCCGACTGCAGCGGCAACGCCAGGAGGTGGGCGGTCGGGTCCGTCGCGGGGGACGGCGGCACGGGAGGCACCGTCACGGGCGCGGGCGGCCGCGACGGTGCGGCCTGGGCAGTTCGGCGATCGGTCGTCGTCATGCGCACACCCCCGTGTCCGCCCTTTCCGGACGCAGGGTGACAGAGATCGTCCGACCGCGTCCAGACCTGATCGCGGCTGCGAGGAAGAGTCCTTGCAGCGCGGCGTCGGCGAGGAACACGCGCCGGATGCGCGGCCGGTGTCGCAGGTCCAGGGCGAGGCAGCCGGCAGCGGTCAGCGCCGGCAGCAGGGCGTCCGCCCGGCCGATCAGCGCCGCTCCGGTGGCGGCGAACAGGGCCGCGGTCACCTCGGTCTGGAACCGGTCCGGCTTCGGGCCGGCCACCGTCGTGAAGGTGCGCCACGACACGAACGGCCACAGCCCACCGAGCAGGTAGTACCACCCTTGCGCGGCTCGGATCGATCGCTGCATGTCACCCCCTGCTCCCCTTACCCCTGCTCCCCCGTGGGCCGTAGAGTGACACCGGCGAAGGGGAGTAGTCCCCAACCGAGGAGTCGACACGCTGGCCCGGCGGGGCCCGGCTCCCGGGCCTGCCGTTCTCCGGTGGGCGGGCGAGACCTTCGGCCGGCACTGGTGTGTGCCGACCGGGGAGCTCGGTCGGCCGACGGAAGGACCGGCGGAGTGGACGCCTTCCTCATGAGCACGGGCGTGATCTTCCTCGCGGAGCTCGGCGACAAGAGCCAGCTCATGGCGCTGGCGTTCGCGACCCGGTAGCGGGCCACGCTGGTGCTCCTCGGGATCACGCTCTCGACCGCGCTCGTTCACGCCCTGTCCGTGGCACTCGGGGCCGCGGTCGGAGTCATGCTGCCGACCGGACCGGTGACCGTGCTCGCGGGCGCCGCCTTCCTCGCCTTCGCCGCGTGGACCCTCCGCGGTGACACGCTCCGGGCAAGCGATCAGACGCGAGCGGCGCGGACGACCGGGTCCGCGCTGCTCGCCGTCTCCGTCGCGTTCTTCCTCGCCGAGCTCGGCGACAAGACGATGCTCGCGACCGTCACGCTTGCGACGAGGGAGGCAGCGTTCGGGACCTGGGTCGGGTCGACGCTGGGGATGGTGGCGGCCGACGCTGCCGCCATCGGCGTGGGCCACCAACTCGGTGCCCGGCTGCCGGACCGCGCCGTGCGGATCGCCGCCGCGGTCGCGTTCGCGGCGTTCGGGGTGCTGCTGGTCGCCGAGGGGCTCACCGGCTGAGTCGACGTGGCGCCCCGCCACCCGCCGGCGCGACTCGGATGGCGTCGAATGCCCGGGGATGGGCTCCCCCGTCCGCCCGCCCCCGTCCCGCGCGGCGGTACGTCCCGCGGTTACGGTACGTGAGACGGAACTCCAGGCCGACCCGGAGGCTGCTGCCGCGATGCCCGCCGAGCGGATGCTCCCGACGGAGGAGGCGAGCGCCCTGCTCGCCCTGACGCGCGAGATCGTCGACCGCGAACTCGCGCCCGCCGCGGCGGAGGCCGAGGCCGCCTCCCGCTTTCCGCGGGAGGTCTTCCGCACCCTGGGGCGAGCGGGCCTGCTCTCGCTGCCCTATCCCGAGCGGTACGGCGGCGGCAACCAGCCGTACGAGGTCTACCTCCAGGTGCTGGAGGAGATGGCGTCCTGCTGGGCCAGCGTCGCGGTCGGGGTCAGCGTGCACTCGCTGGCCTGCTACCCGCTCGCCACCTTCGGCTCGGAGCAGCAGCGCGCGAGGTGGCTGCCCGACCTGCTCGGCGGCGACCTGCTCGGGGGGTACTGCCTGTCGGAGCCGCAGGCGGGGTCCGACCCGGCGGCGATGACGACCCGCGCGCGGCCGGCGGCGGACGGGGGCTACCACCTGACCGGCACGAAGGCATGGGTCACCCACGGCGGCGAGGCGGACTTCTACAGCGTCTTCGCCCGCACCTCCCCGGACCGTACGCGCGGCGTCTCGTGCTTTCTCGTCGACGCGGACAGCCGCGGCCTCCTGCCCGGCGCCCCCGAACACAAGATGGGGCTGACCGGGTCGACGACGGCCGTGGTCACTTTCGACGACGTTTCCGTGGACACGGACCGGCGCATCGGCGCCGAGGGCGACGGGCTGCCGATCGCACTCAGCGCGCTGGACTCCGGGCGGCTCGGGATCGCCGCCTGCGCGGTCGGTCTCGCGCAGGGCGCGCTCGACTACGCCATCGGGTACGCCAAGGACCGCCGGCAGTTCGGCAAGCGGATCATCGAGCACCAGGGCGTCGCGTTCCTGCTCGCCGACATGGCCGCCGCGGTCGAGTCCGCCCGCGCGACCACGCTCGAGGCGGCGCGGCGCCGGGACCGCGGCCTGCCGTTCAGCCGGCAGGCCAGCATCGCCAAGCTGGTCGCGACCGACGCCGCGATGCAGGTGACCGAGGACGCGGTCCAGGTGCTGGGCGGGTACGGCTACACCCGCGAGTACCCGGTGGAGCGCTACATGCGCGAGGCCAAGGTCATGCAGATCTTCGAGGGCACCAACCAGATCCAGCGCCTGGTGATCGGGCGCCACCTCGCGCGCGGCTGAGACCTCGAACCGACCCCCCACCGCGCCTCACACCGTGAGCGGCAGCTCCTCCAGCCCGCGCAGGAACCAGTTCGGGCGCCACTGGGGGTGCTCGGTGGACAGCTCCATCCGCGCGAAGCGACGCAGCAGCGCGGGGACCGCGACCTGTCCCTCGAGCCGGGCCAGGGGCGCGCCGAGGCAGAAGTGGATGCCCTTGCCGAACGACAGGTGGCGGTTGTCCGGACGCCCGATGTCGAACACGTCCGGGTCGGGGAAGGCGTCCGGGTCTCGATTGGCGGCAGCAACCATCGGAAACACCACGTCGTTGCGGCGCACCCGCACGCCCCGCAGCTCCACGTCCCGGATCGCCTTGCGGGCAAGCCCCTGCACCGGGCTGTCGTAACGCAGCATCTCCTCGACCGCGCTCTCGGTCAACGACGGGTCATCCCGCAGCCGGCGCAGCTGCTCCGGGTGCCGGAGCAGGGCGAGGATCCCGTTCCCGATCAGGTTGACCGTCGTCTCGTGGCCGGCGATGAGCAGCAGGATGCAGGTGCTGATCAGCTCGTCCTCGTCGAGTTGGTCTCCTCCGTCTTCGGCGGCGACGAGCGCGCTGACGAGGTCGTCGCGGGGCTGCCGGCGCCGGTCGGCGATCAGGTCGCGGACGTACGCGTCGAACTCCCGCAGCGCCTGCCTCGACCGCAGCAGCACCTCCTCGTCCTCGATGACGAGGCCGGGATTGTCGACGAGTCCGCGGCTCCACCGGCGCAACAGCGCACGGTCGGCGACGGGGGCCCCGAGCAGTTCGGCGATCACCGTCACCGGGAGCGGGAAGGCGAACTGGCTGATCAGCTCGAAGGCGCCGGCCTCGACGGGCGCGAGGAGGTCGTCCACGATCTGCTCGACCCGCGACCGCAGGCGGGCCACGGCGCGCGGGGTGAACGCCTTGCTGGCGAGGCGGCGCAGCCGCGTGTGATCCGGGGGGTCGGCGCGCAGCATGGACACGTCGGCGATCACGGGTTCGGTGCCGTCGACGCGCAGCCGACTCATCTGCTCCTCGTACAGCCACGTCCCGGCGAGGTTGTTGCTGAACCCGGCGGGGTCGGCGAGGACCGCGAGCACGTCGTCGTACCGGGTCAGATACCACTCCCCGAGCGCGCCGCGGCGAACCGGCTCGGTGGAGCGCCACCGCGCGTACAGCTCGTAGGGGTTGTCTCGTACCGCGGGGCTGTCCAGCTCGAGCCGCGGCGCGGGCTCCGCCAGGTCTCGGGTGGGGTCGCTGCCGGGGTGCGTCGCACGGGGCGCGGGGTCCGCACCGGACTCGGCACCGGGGTCGCGGAAGGGGGTCGCACCGGCGGGGATCCGGGTCATGGGGAACCTCTCCTCGCTGCCGTGGGTCGGCAGACAAGGACATTACGTCGCCCCTCGATCGACCGTCGAGGGAACGTCACGGCGGGAGGAGGGAGACGAGCGCGACGAGCACCGCCACCGCCGTGGCGACGACGCCCACGACGAGCGCGCCCGGAACGGAGGCGCCCACGGGCCGCGACGGGTCACGGCGCAACTGCCGACTCCGGACCGCGTGGGCGACGGCGTGCGGGCCGAGCAGCACGACCGCGACGACCAGCGCGGGTGACGATCCCAGCAGGTGCGCGGTGAGGGCCACGAACGCGGCGGCCGCGAGCGCGGTGCGCTGCCACGCCAACCGCGTACGCTCGACGGCGCGGCCCGGGTCCGGGTCGCGCGAAGCGGCACCGGATCCGGTCGAGGGACCGGTCACGGGGCGAGTAACACGAGGAGGAGACCGGCGAGTCCGGCGAGAGCGATGCCCGCGGCAAGCCACCGCGGCAGCCGAAACGGTGGCAGTGGGCGGTCGGCGCGGATGGCCCGGTCGACGGACCGCCACCGGCCGAGCGCGGCGACGGCGACCGCCGTGCCCATGAGCAGCAGCGCGGCCCCCACGACCCGGGGAAGCCACCAGGTTCGCGCGGGCACCACGGTGCCCACCGCGAGGCCGCCCGCCTCCAGCGCGAGCGCGGTGCGCACGAGGGCGAGGAACGTCCGCTCGTTCGCGAGCAGGAACCGGTAGTCGGGGTCTGGCATGGCCTCGACGGGGAGCTGCGGGGCGGGAGCCGCCTGTCGGAATCGAACCGACGACCTGCGCATTACGAGTGCGCCGCTCTGACCGACTGAGCTAAGGCGGCGGGTGGTCCGGACGTCTGAGTGTACCGACCTCCGGACCACCCGAACGCTCGAGCGGGGCGCCGAGCCCGCGCCCCAGTGGCGTCAGGCCGGCGGAATCCGCGGCGACGTGTAGATCACCGTGTCCGCCTCGCCCGACGACGAGGATCCGGTCGCGTCCTCGCGCACGATCTGCGCGGCACCGCGAGTCTCCTCGCGGACGGTCTGCGCGGAGCCTTGCGCCTGCTCGCGGACCGCCTGCGCGGAGCCCTTCGCCTGCTCCTGCACGGCCCCGGCCGCCGACGACGCGGTCTCCTTGACGGACTCGACGGCCTGCTGCACGGGCTCCTGCAGCTGCCCGCGCACCTCGTGCACCGCCTCGGACACCTGCTCCTTGACCGGGCCGGCCGCCTCCTGCGCCTTCTCCTTGACCGCCTGCGCGGCCTGGCGCTCCGGGCGGGACGCCGGGAGCACGGTCGACGCGAGCCACCCGACGCCGAACGCGATCAGCCCGGCGGC
>DATGDX010000318.1:0-14641 GCA_035310665.1 Mycobacteriales bacterium
GTCGCGCCCGCCAGCCGCTGCGCCAGCCGTCGGACCGCTCGGTCGTCCGGGAAGCGCACGTCCGCTCGTTCCAGTCCCTCGCCCCGGTCCACCCACACCTCGCTCGGCGCGTTCACGAGCACGTCGGTGACCGCCGGGTCGTGCAGCAGGGGCTCCAACGGCCCAGCACCGGTGATCTCGGAGCGAAACGTGGCGAGCAGCTCCAGGAGCACGCCATCGCCCGCGACGCCGGCCTCGGCACGCAGGGCGGCGGCGACTCGGACCGCCGTCGGGTCGCCTCCCTCCAGCGCCAGCCGGGCCCGGACTCGCTCGACGACCGACGCGTCGACGGTCATGCTCACGCCGCGGCGGGCAGGGCGAACGCCTCGGAAAGGAACCGGCGGCAGAAGTCCGCGAGAGGCCCGCGGCGGCGGCGCGCGGGCGGCTCGCCGCGGTCGAGAGCCGCGGGCAGCCCGGGCTCGGCGCGCAGCATGCCGGCGAGCGGCAACCCGAGGGAGTCCGCGACGGCGTCGGCGGGCAGCCCGGACGGGGCCGGGCCGCGGACCACGACCCTGAGGTCGCGGGTGTGCGGTGCCACGCCGAGCGCGACCCGGGCGGCGGCGGCCGCGGCGCGGACCTCCGCGGGAACCACGAGCAGCACGATGTCGGATCGCACGACGGCCGCGACCGTCGCGTCGCCCGGGTGGCGCGGCAGGTCGACCACGGTGAGCCGGGAGCCGCGCATCCCGGCGTCGAGCACCGCGGCGAGCGCCTCCGCGGGAAGCCCGAGATCGCCGCCACGGTCCCAGGACAGGACCGGAAGCCCGTCGACCCGAGGCAGCGCGTCGTGCAACGCGGTCGCGCTCAGCCGCCCCCGGGTGGTGACCAGGTCGGGCCAGCGCAGGCCGGAGACGGCTTCACCGCCGAGCACGAGGTGGATCCCCCCGCCGAGCGGGTCGGCGTCCACGAGCAGCGTCGCCCAGCCCAGGCCGGCGGCGGTCAGGGACAGGGCGGCGGACAGCGTCGAGGCGCCCGCTCCTCCCCGGCCACCGATCACCGACACCATCCGGCCCTGACCGCCGTGCGCCTCGAGCGTGCGCGCGAACCGGTCGACGAGCCACTCCTGGGCCTCGGGGAGGCCGACGACACGATCGGCGCCGAGCGCGACGGCCTGCTGCCACACCGAGGCGTCGGCGAGATCCTGCCCGACGACCACGACGCCGCGGCGACGCGGCAGCGCGGCGGTGGCGAGCGCATCCGCGGCGTCGACGCCGACGACGACTAGGGCCGCGTGCGCCCAGCGGGCGCCCACGCCGGCGCACTCGGACGCGACGTCGGCCTCCACCCCGGCCGCGGCGGCGAGTCGGAGCAGGTCATCGAGCAGGTTGGGGTCACCGGAGACGAGCAGCGGGCGAGCGGTGGGGGCGGACACGGCACCTCCTGGGTAGGCGTCCGCTCCACCTTCGTGTGCGGAGGCCCGCCCGCGATCGCCGCACGCACCGCGGTGGAAAAACCTGGCGGTCGGGGCGTGGTCTGTGCACAGACAGCGATGGCCCCCGCCGGGGGGGAGCGGGGGCCATCCGAGGCCCGGCTCAGGGGGGAGAGCCGGGTGGATGCGGCTGCCGGCGTTCGCGGCGAGCCCCCGTGCCCTGCCCCGGCCCCCGCCGAGGAAACGTCGCGGCACCAAGATTTTTCACGCAGCGTGACCACCTATCCTGACGTCGTGAGTCGCTCCGCCGCCTTCTTTGACCTCGACAAGACGATCATCGCGAGGTCGAGCACGCTCGCCTTCGGCCGCCCCTTCTACCAGGGGGGGTTGATCAACCGGCGGGCGATGCTGAAGACGGCGTACGCCCAGTTCGTGTACCTCCTCGGTGGCGCGGACGCGGAGCAGATGGATCGCATGCGCGACCACCTGACAACGCTCGCGGCGGGGTGGGAGGTCGAGCAGGTCCGGCGCATCGTCGACGAAACGCTGCACGACCTGATCGACCCGCTCATCTACGGCGAGGCCGCGCAGCTCATCGACCTCCATCACGCGGCAGGGCGCGACGTCGTGATCGTCAGCTCGTCCGGCGAGGAGGTCGTGGTGCCGATCGGAGCGATGGTCGGGGCGGACGAGGTCATCTCGACGCGGATGGCCGTGCGCGGCGGGCGGTACACCGGTGAGATCGACTTCTACGCCTACGGCGAGGAGAAGGCGCGGGCCATCCGCGAGCTGGGCGCGCGGCGCGGGTACGACGTGTCGAAGTCCTTCGCGTACAGCGACTCGATCACCGACGTGCCGATGCTCGAGGCGGTCGGGCACCCGCACGCGGTCAACCCGGACCGCGCGTTGCGCCGCGAGGCGGCCCGCCGCGGGTGGCCGATCCTCGTGTTCGCCCGGCCCGTGTCGCTGCGCGCTCGGCTCCCCCGGCTGCCCTCCCGGCCCGCTCTCGCGGTCGCCGCGTTCACGGCGGGTGTGGCGGTCCTGGGAACGGCGTGGTACGCCGCGCGGAGACGGGCCACCGCGACGACCGCGAGCGGCGCCGCAGCGACGCGCAGTCGCCGAAGGCACACGATCTGCCGAGAAACCAGGGCCGGGAGGCCTTTCGTTCCGCGGCTCGGGCGGGTACAAACGAACACACGGATCGAGCGTCGGGAGGGGCTCGTCCCCTCCGGCACACGGTCCGCGCACGGAACCCGGGCACCCACGCGGAGTTCAGCCCTATGAGGCGCGTCGCCGACAGGCTTGCCTGTCCGACGGTTGTGGATGTGCACGCCTGGTAACCCGGTGACCGTGCCAGCGACGGCGTCCCGCGCGCGGGGCGCCGTTCGCACGTACGTCACCGCGCGCGCCCGAGCGCCTCGCAGATCGCGATGCTCTCCCGTGCCCCCAGCGCGATCGCCTGGCAGCAGTGCACGACCCACGTCACCACCCCAGCCCGGTCGCCCGCGGCGTAGCCCCGCGCCGCCTCGGCGTACTCCTCGGTGAGTTCCTCGTGCCCGACCTCCGGCGCCGACACCCCCTTCGGGTCGAGACCGGTCGCGAGGCCGACGAGGCGGGCGGAGGCACGCGCGACGAGCCCGTTGCCGGCCGCGAACGGGCGCAGGGCGAGCAGCTCCCCGTGGACGATCGCGACGACGACCGGCGCCGGGGCTCGGGTCGGCGCGGTCACCACGTGGGTCAGCGCGTCCAGCCGGGAGGCGACCACCGCGGGCGATGGAGCGGCGCCGATCCCCAGCGGGTCCGCGCCCGGGTCGAGACCGCCCGCTCGCGGCCGGCCCAGCTGCTCGTCCGGCAGCTGCCCGGCACAGGCCAGCGCGTGCAGCCGGGCGAGCACCTGGCGGGGGGCGCGTCGCCAGGCCGGCACGAGCGCCGCGAGCTCCGCCTGCACGCGGACGGCCCCCGCCACGATCGCGTCCGCCGATCCGCCGGCCATCTCCCCGGTGACGTCGCCGGCGACCGACTGGGTGCGGAGCCGGTCGAGGGGGACGTCGACACCCTCGAGCGCCGCGGAGGACCGGGCGCCGCGCAGCGCGGCCTCGGCGGCGACCTCCGGGCCGCGCCGGCGCAGGACCGGGTGCGCGAGGAGGCGGTCGACCGCGCGCCGGGCGTCGGCACACGCCACGGCGACCGCCGGCACGTCGGCGAGCGGGGCGAGCAGGTCGGCGCCGGGAGGCGGACCGGCGGGGGTGGTGGTGGAGACGGACACGGGCCGAGCGTAGGCGCGGAAGCGGCCGAGGCCGCGCGCGCACCGGGGGGAGGACGGGCGCACAACAACTTCCGCCTTTGGTCCCCTTGTTGCTTCGTGCCCCGTTAGGGGAAGGTCTGGCGCAATCGTCGAGACGAGCGTGAGGAGTGGGCCGTGACCAGCGAGGCGCTCGAGAACCTCCTGCAAGAGAAGCGTCGTTTCGAACCGCCGGCGGAGTTCGCCGCGAAGGCGAACGCCCAGCCGTCGATCTACGATCAGGCAGCCGCCGACCGGCTCGGGTACTGGGAGGCGCAGGCCCGCACACTCACGTGGGCCAAGCCCTGGGAGCAGGTCCTCGACTGGGACCCCCCGTTCGCGAAGTGGTTCGTCGGCGGGAAGATCAACGTGGCGGTCAACTGCGTCGACCGCCACGTGGCCGAGGGGCGCGGCGACAAGGTCGCGTTCCACTGGGAGGGCGAGCCGGGGGACAGCCGGACGATCACGTACGCCGACATGCACCGCCTGGTGTGCCAGGCGGCCAACGCGCTGACCGAGCTCGGGGTCTCCACGGGGGACCGGGTGGCGATCTACCTTCCGATGATCCCCGAGGCGGTCGTCGCGATGCTCGCCTGCGCCCGCCTCGGCGCCCCGCACACGGTCGTGTTCGGCGGCTTCTCCTCCGACGCACTGCGCGGACGCATCCAGGACGCCGAGGCCAAGCTCGTGATCACATGCGACGGCGGGTTCCGGCGCGGCACCGCCAGCGCGCTCAAGCCCGCCGTGGACGAGGCCCTCGAGGAGTGCCCGACGATCGAGAAGGTGCTCGTCGTCCGGCGCACCGGCCAGGAGGTGCCCTGGACCGAGGGCCGGGACCTGTGGTGGCACGAGGTCGTCGACCGGCAGCCCGCCACGCACGAGCCGGACGCCTTCGACGCCGAGCACCCGCTCTACCTGCTGTACACGAGCGGCACGACGGCGAAGCCGAAGGGCATCCTCCACACGACCGGCGGTTACCTCACCCAGTGCGCCTCGACGCATCGCGACGTGTTCGACCTCAAGGCGGACACCGACGTCTTCTGGTGCACGGCGGACATCGGCTGGGTGACCGGGCACAGCTACATCGTCTACGGCCCGATGGCCAACGGCGCTACGCAGGTGATGTACGAGGGCACGCCGGACACGCCAGGCAAGGACCGGATCTGGTCGATCGTCGAGAAGTACGGCGTCGCGATCCTCTACACCGCGCCCACGCTGATCCGGACGTTCATGAAATGGGGCGACGACCTCCCCGCGTCCCACGACCTGTCGTCGCTGCGCCTGCTCGGGACCGTCGGTGAGCCGATCAACCCGGAGGCGTGGATGTGGTACCGCCGGGTGGTCGGCCGCGAGCGCTGCCCGATCGTCGACACCTGGTGGCAGACGGAGACCGGCGCGATCCTGATCAGCCCGCTGCCCGGGGTCTCGGCGACGAAGCCCGGCTCCGCCATGCACCCCCTGCCCGGCGTCGCCGCGGACGTCCTCGACGACACCGGCGCCCCGGTGCCGAACGGCGGCGGTGGCTACCTGGTGCTCACCGAGCCGTGGCCGGCGATGCTGCGCACGATCTGGGGTGACCCGCAGCGCTACCAGGACACCTACTGGTCGCGGTTCCCGGGCCGCTACTTCGCCGGAGACGGGGCCAAGCGCGACGAGGACGGCGACATCTGGCTGCTCGGGCGAGTGGACGACGTGATGAACGTCTCCGGTCACCGCATCTCGACGACGGAGGTCGAGTCCGCGCTCGTGTCGCACCCGTCGGTCGCGGAGGCCGCCGTCGTCGGGGCGAGCGACCCGACGACGGGGCAGGGCATCGTCGCGTTCGTGACGGTCCGCGGCGACGCGGGCGTCGACACGCCGGAGGCGGGCGAGGAACTCATCGCGGAGCTGCGCCAGCACGTGAGCAAGGAGATCGGTCCGATCGCCAAGCCCCGCCAGATCCTGCTCACCCCGGAGCTGCCGAAGACCCGCTCCGGCAAGATCATGCGACGGCTGCTGCGCGACATCGCCGAGCACCGCGAGCTGGGAGACGTCACGACGCTCGCCGACCCGGCGGTGATGGGCATGATCTCGGACAAGCTGCCGACCGCGGCCGCCAGCGAGGCCTGACCGCCGCTCATCCGCGGGTGATCTCGACGCACCGCCGCGCCGCACGCCGCGGCGAACACGGCGTCGAGGTCACCCGCGCGCGCGGGCGGGTAGCGTACGACCCGTGCGCGCCCGGGACCTCGCCGACCCGTTTCCCACGGTCCCGCTCGACGCCGACGCCGACGCCGCCGAGGCCGCACGGCTGCTGGTGACGCGCCGGCTCCCCGGACTCGTCGTCACCTCCGCGGACAATCGGCCGTACGCCGTGCTCGGCGCATCCCAGGTCCTGCGGTTCGTGCTGCCCGGGTTCCTGCTGGACGACCCGTCCTCGGGCCGGGCATACGGCGAGGCCGCGGCCGCCGAGGTTTCCGCGCGACTGTCCACGCGCACGGTCCGCGACGTGCTGCCGGCGGACACCACCGAGATCCCGGCCGTCGACCCCGACGCGACCCCGCTCGAGGTCGCCGCCATGATGACCCAGCGTCACAGCCCGCTCGTGGCCGTCGTCGACGGCCAGCGCCTCGCCGGAGTCGTCACCGCGACCCGCGTCCTCGCCGCGCTGCTGCCGCGCCCGGAGTGAGCGCGATGACCCTCGTCGCGGTCGCGATCTTCGTCGTCTCGTACGTACTCATCGCCACCGAGCGGGTGCATCGCGTCGCGGCGGCCCTCGGCGGCGCGGCGGCGATGGCGGCGCTCGGCATCGTCGACGCGGACGAGATGTTCTTCTCGCGCGATACCGGCGTGGACTGGAACGTCGTCTTCCTGCTCCTCGGCATGATGGTCATCGTCGCCGTGCTGAGGCCGACCGGGCTGTTCGAGTACGTCGCGATCTGGGCCGCCAAGCGCGCCCGCGGCCGGCCGTTCCGGGTGCTGGCCCTCCTCGTGCTCGTCACCACGGGGGCCTCGGCGCTGCTCGACAACGTCACCACGGTGCTGCTCATCGCACCGGTCACGCTGCTCGTCTGCGACCGGCTGGCCGTCCCACCGGCGCCGTACCTCATCGCGGAGGCGATGGCGTCCAACATCGGCGGCACCGCCACCCTCGTCGGGGACCCACCCAACATCATCATCGCCAGCCGCGGCGGGTTGTCGTTCAACGACTTCCTGCTCCACCTGACCCCGCTGGTGCTCGTGCTGCTCGCCGTGTTCGTGGCCCTGTCCCGCTGGCTCTTCCGCGACGCGTTCCGCGCGCACCCCGACCGGATCGCGGCGGTGATGGCCCTCGAGGAGGGTGAGCTGATCCGCGACCGGGCGCTGCTCGCCCGCTGCCTCGCGGTGCTCGCCGCGGTCGTCCTCGGCTTCGTGCTCCACACCGTGCTGCGCGTCGAGCCGTCCGTCGTGGCCCTGCTCGGCGCCGGCGGGATCGTGCTCGTCGCGCGGGCGGAGCCGCAGGACTACCTGCGCGACGTCGAATGGCCGACGCTGGCGTTCTTCATGGGGCTGTTCGTCATGGTCGGCGGGCTCGTCCAGACCGGCGTCATCGCCCGGCTGGGAACCGCCGCCACCGAGGCCGTCGGGGACCGTTTCCTCGTCGCTGCCACCGCGTTGCTGTTCGGGTCCGCGGTGCTGTCCGCGATCGTGGACAACATCCCGTGCGTCGCCACGATGGCCCCGCTGGTGGCGGACCTGGTGGCCCATGCGCCGGACCCGCGGACCGGACAGGCGCTGTGGTGGGCGCTAGCGCTCGGCGCGGACCTCGGCGGCAACGCGACGGCGGTCGGGGCCAGCGCGAACGTCATCGTCACGGGCCTCGCCGCCCGCAACGGCGTCCCGATCAGTTTCTGGGAGTTCACCCGGACCGGGCTGGTCGTGGCGGCGGTCACCGTCGCCCTGTCCTGGCCCTACCTGTGGCTGCGCTACTTCGTCTTCTAGTTCCGCGTCAGCTACTTCCTCCGCCAGCCGGTTCGCCTCGGCCGCTACGCTGACGGCGGCGCGCCGGGAAGTCTGGTCGGCACTCGACCTCGCCGACCCCGGGAGCCTCATGTCCCCCCGACACCTCCTCGCCCGGCTCCCGCTGCCCGAGCGGCGGTTCGTCGCCGAGGCGTTGCGCGAGGAGACCGTCGGCGGCGCGCTCGTGCTCGCCGCCACGGTCGTCGCGATCGCGTGGGCGAACAGTCCCTGGCGCGCCGCGTACGACCACGTGCGAACCGCGCACCTCGGTCCGCTGACCGTGGAGCACTGGGCCGCTGACGGGCTGCTCGCCGTCTTCTTCCTCGTCGCCGGCCTCGAGCTCAAGCGGGAACTGGTCGTGGGACAGCTGCGCACCCCGAGCCAGGCCGTGCTCCCGATCGCCGCCGCGCTCGCCGGGATGGTCGTCCCGGCCGGGCTGTACCTGGCCGTCGCCGGGCGAGCCGCCCCCGCCGGCTGGGCCGTCCCGATGGCCACCGACATCGCGTTCGCGCTCGCGGTCCTCGCAGTGATCGGGTCGGCACTGCCGACCCCGCTGCGCGCGTTCCTGCTCACCCTCGCGGTCGCGGACGACCTCGGCGCGATCACGGTCATCGCCGTCGTCTACACGCGCGACCTCGCGCTGCTCCCGCTCGGGGGCGCGCTCGCGCTGCTGGCGGCGTACGCCCTCCTGCAGCGCCTGCGCCGCGCGACCCCGTGGCTGGCCGTTCCGCTCGGCGTCGCCGTGTGGTGGCTCGTCGCCGCCTCCGGGGTGCACGCCACGGTCGCCGGGGTCGCGGTCGGCCTGCTCACCCGGGTGCGCCGCGACTCCGGCGAGTCCGAGTCGCCGGCCGAGCGGCTGGAGCACCACGTGCGGCCCCTGTCCGCCGGCGTCTGCGTCCCCGCGTTCGCGCTGTTCGCCGCCGGGATCGACGTGTCGGTCGGCAGCCTCGGCGGTGTCCTGCGCGACCCCGCGGCGCTCGGCGTGATCGTCGGTCTGGTCGCCGGCAAGACGATCGGCGTGTTCGGGGGGGCCTACCTCGTCGCCCGGTGGACCCGCGCCGAGCTCGACCCGGAGCTCGGCTGGAGCGACCTGCTCGGGGTCGCGGTGCTCTCCGGCATCGGGTTCACCGTCTCGCTGCTCATCGCCGAGCTGGCCTTCGGCGACGACGCCGCGCGGCTCGCCCACGTCAAGACCGGGGTGCTCGCCGCCTCCGTACTCGCCGCCCTGCTCGCCACGGTGCTGCTGCGCGCGCGACACCGGCACTACGCCCGGCTCCCCGCCGACGGGGGTGTCACCGGGGAGGACCCCGGGTACGCCGGGGTGCGATGATCGCCGGGGAGAGGTGATCGCCAAGGAGAGGCAGTTCCGATGACAGAGATTCGCGTGGTGCGCACGCCGGTCGAGCAGCAGACGCTGGGGCAGCTCGTCGCTTCGGCGAGCCGCGACCTCTCGCAGCTGGTCCGCTCGGAGATCGAGCTGGCGAAGGCAGAGCTGCGGGTCGACATCCGGCGGGCGGGCATGGGGGGCGCGATCTTCGGCGCCGCCGGGTTCCTGCTGTTGGTCGCGGCGTTGTTCCTGTCCGTCGCGCTCGCGTACGGCATCGCGGCGCTCGGGCTGCCGCTCGGCGTCGGCTTCCTCCTCGTCGGCGTGCTCTACCTCTTGGTCGCCGGGCTGTTCGCGCTCGTGGCGCTGCGGACGGTCAAGCGGATCGAGCCGCCACACCGCACGATCAAGACGGTGAAGGACGACATCGCCTGGCTCAAGCACCCGACGGCGCCCCCGGCGGAGGAGCTGTCGCGCGGGAGCAGCGCACGCTTCTGACCGAGGCTCTCGACCGGCTCCCGGCCACCGCGATGGCCGCCCTCGACGAGTCCGTCGTCCTCGTCGACGGCCCCTGGACGCACCGCACGCTCAGCGCGAACGGGCAGCGGTTCCACGTCGCCGAGACGGGGTCGGGCCCGCTCGTGCTCCTGTTGCACGGGTTCCCGGAGTTCTGGTGGTCGTGGCGCCACCAGCTGGTCGTGCTCGCGGAGGCGGGGTTCCGGGCAGTGGCCCCGGACCTGCGCGGCTACGGCGCCTCGGACAAGCCGCCGCGAGGGTACGACGGGTTCACGCTGTCCTCGGACGTCGCAGGGATGGTCCGTGCGCTCGGGGAGGAGCGCGCGGTGATCGTAGGGCACGACTGGGGGGGCTTCCTCGCCTGGTGCACCGCGGCGCTGCACCCGTCCGTCGTCTCGCGGCTGGTCGTGGTCGCCATGCCCCACCCGTTGCGGCTGCGCGCCGCGTTGCTCACCGACGTCTGGGGCCAGCTCGCCGCGAGCCGGCACGTGCTCGCCTTCCAGCGGCCCTGGATCCCCGAGCGCCAACTGGTCCGCGACGACGCGGCGTACGTCGGCCGGCTGCTGCACGGCTGGTCCGGGACCGCGTCGTGGCCCGACGCCGAGACCGAGCGGCGCTGCCGGGACGCGATGCGGATACCGGGCGTCGCGCACAGCGCGCTCGAGTACTACCGCTGGCTGGTGCGCTCCCTTCCGCGGCCCGACGGGCTGCGGCTGGCCGCCCGGATGAAGACGCCGGTGCGTGCCGCCACCCTGCAGCTGCACGGCGCGCTCGACCGGTGTCTGCTTCCCCGCTCGGCGATGGGATCGGACCGCCACGTCGCGGCGGCGTACACGTGGCGACTGCTCGAGGGGGTCGGCCACTTCCCGCACGAGGAGGACCCGGCGACGTTCGAAACGGAGCTGCTGCGCTGGCTACACGACGACCACGGCTGAACACCCGTCCACGGGACGCACTCGGCCGCCCGCTGCCCTACGGCGCCCCCGGTGTGGACCCGGTGCCGGAGGAGGCGCTGCCCCCCGACGACGCGCTCGCCCGCGCGGAGGAGCTGCTGGCGGCCGGGCGGGCGTTCGGCGCGCACGAGGTGCTCGAGGCGGCGTGGAAGGCCGCACCGGCGGCCGAACGGGAGCTGTGGCGCGGGCTGGCTCAGGTGGCCGTGGGGCTGTGCCACCTGCAGCGCGGCAACCGGCGCGGCGCGGTGGCCCTGCTGCGGCGCGGGTCCGAGCGGGTGGCCGGGTTCGCGGGCCGCGCCCCGCACCGGATCGCCGCGCGCGCCGTCGCGGCCACGGCCCGGGGTCTCGCGGAGCGGGCGGACGCCGGGGAGGACGTGCCGGTCCCGGCGCTGCCGCTGCGCCAGCCGGAGGGGTGCGACCCGGAGGCGCGGTGACCACGGCGGGGTCCCGCGCAGCGTCAGTCGCACCCCTCGCTGCTCACCCGCTGCGTCGCCCGGCGACCCGCCGCCGCCTCGGGGGCCACCTCCGCCGCGGTCAGCGCGTAGCCCGTCTCCGGGTCGTCGGCGGCGGCGGCGAACACCACGCCGTACACGGACCCGTCGGGGGCGAGCAGCGGCCCGCCCGAGTTCCCCGGCCGCACCCGCGCCCGCAGCGCGTACACCTCCCGGGTGACCTGCGTGCGCTGGTAGATGTCGGGACCCCGAGCCTGCTGCCGCCCGCGGACGCGCGCCGCGACCGCGGTGAACGGCCCGTTCTCCGGGAATCCCGCGACGACGGCGCTGCTGCCCGGCGCCGCCGGGCCGGCGAAGCGCAGCGGCGGCCGGTCGAGCCCGGGCACGTAGAGCACCGCGACGTCCCGCCGCGCGTCGTAGCGGACCACGCGCGCGGGCAGCCGCTCGGAGCTCCCGGCGACCGAGACCACGGGGGTGCGGACACCAGCGACGACGTGCGCGTTCGTCATCACCCGGTGCGGCCCGTAGACGAACCCGGTCCCCTCGACGCCCCGGAAGCAGGCGCCGGCGACCCCGCTCACCCGCACGACCTGGCGCCGCGCCGCACGGATCGCCGGGTCGGCCAGGACGTCGGCGTCCGGCGGCCCGACCGGCGCCACTCGCGGCGGGCCCAGCTCCCCGAACACCGGCGGGAACCCGTTCTGCTGAACGAACCGGCGGAACGACGAGAACCACGTCCGTGCCTGGTCGGGCATCACCTGGTCGACCGCCGCCAGCACCCGGGATCGACGCACCTCCCGGGCCAGCTCCGGGAACGGCGCGTTGACGACCGCGGTGGCGACGAGCCACGCGACTAGCAGCACGGAGGCGCCGCTGACGGCCGCGCCGCCGAGGCTGTCGACCGTCCGCGCCGATCGGGCGGTCACCCGCCGCCGCGCGGCCGTCCCCATCGACCCCGCGAGCAGTTGCCCGAGGCTCGCCGCGACGAACACGACGGCGACCGCGACCACGGCCCGCTCGGGGCCGCCGGCGAGCGAGCCGGCGAGCCGGGGCGCGAGAAGGAGGCCGAGCACGCCGCCGCCGAGAAACCCGGCGAACGAGAACGCGCCGACGATGAACCCCTGGCGGTAGCCGGTGACGGCGAACAGCAGGACGGCCACCAGCAGCAGCAGGTCCAGCCAGCTTCCGATCACGGGCGGGTCGGCGGTGGGCTCACGTCGTGGCGGCGACGTCGTCGGACCGGGCCGCGGTCCGGGCGGCGAGCCGCACCACCTCGTCGGGCAGGTCCTCGACCCGCCCGGGGTTCCAGGGCCGCTCCCACCGGGCGAGCGCGAGCACCCCCGCGACGACGCGCGCGGTGAACCCCCAGACGAGCAGGCCGCGCACGGCGAACGCGGGCCCCACGTCCCCAGACGGGTGGCGCACCTGCAGCCGGTTCGCCGGGTCGGCCAACTCCGCGATCGGCACGCGCTCCACCGCGACGACCTCCGCGCGGTCGACCGGGGCGACCGCGCTCGGCTCGCGCCACCAGGCGAGCACGGGATGGACGACGTAGCGGCTGGCCGGCAGCCACAACGCGGGCAGGGTCACGAGGACGTCCACGCCGGCGGGGTCGAGACCGGTCTCCTCGACCGCCTCGCGCACTGCCGCCGCGGCCGGTCCGTCGTCGGTGGCTTCGATCCGTCCGCCGGGGAACGCCGGCTGCCCGGCGTGGGAGCGCAGGTCGGGGCTGCGTTCGATGAGCAGCACGTCGGGGCCGGCGGGCCCGTCGCCGAGCAGCAGGAGCACGGCGGACTGCCGCGTGGCCCGTTCGGGCGGGGCGAACCGGGACAGGTCCTCGGGGCGGGCCCGCGCCGCCGCGTCGACCAGGGGACGCAGCCACGGCGGTGTCATGCGGCGACCCCAAGGTGCCGGCGGACCAGGGCCGCGAGCTGCGCGTCGGACAGCGCGGGGCCGACGTGGCGCCCGGCGACGGTGCCGTCGGCGCGCAGGAAGACGGTGGCGGGCAGCCCGGGCAGGCCCAGCCGGGCGAGCAGCCGGCCGTCCTCGTCGGCAACAGACGGGTAGCGGATGGCGAACCCCCGGGCGGCAGCCAGCCCGTTGTCGTCGGTGTCCTTCGTGAGGACCCCGAGCACGCGCACCTGCCCGCGGGTCCACAGCCGCTGCAGCGCCGGGGCCTCCGCGCGGCACGGTCCGCACCACCCCGCCCACAGGTTCACCACCGTGGGCGCGCCCCGCAGCGCGGCGAGGCGCACCGCGGGCCCGGTGCCGAGGCAGTCCAGGGTCAGGTCCGGCAGCCCGCCGCGAACGGCGGGACCGGGACTGGGCGGGCAGGGCGCGAGGCCGGCGGCGGCCCGCAGCCCGGCGGTGCCTGGGACGGCGGGGCCGGCGGGGGCCGCGGGGCCGGCCGTCGGGACACCCTCCCTCGCGGTCACGCACCCGGCCGCGAGCACGAGCACGGCGGCGACCACCGCCACGGCCCGTGTCACGCCGGCTCCAGGGTCGACGCCGGGCGGAGCAGGCGCACCGCCTGGTCCGGGTCGGTGGGGCCGGTGCCGTACGACGGGCACAGCGCGGCGACGACGCAGGCGCCGCACGCGGGGCGGCGGGCGTGGCACACCCGGCGCCCGTGCCAGATCAGCCGGTGTGACAGCGCGGTCCACTCGGCCTTCGGCACCAGCCCCCCGACGTCGGTCTCGACCTGCACCGGATCCTCCGACGCGGTCCAGCCGAAGCGGCGGGCGAGGCGGCCGACGTGCGTGTCCACGGTGAGCCCGGGGACCCCGAACGCGTTGCCGAGCACCACGTTCGCCGTCTTGCGCCCCACCCCGGGCAGGGCGACCAGCTCCTCGAGCCGGCGGGGGACCTCGCCGCGGTGCCGCTCGCACAGCGCCTGGGCCATGCCGATCAGGCTCCCGGTCTTGGCCCGGAAGAACCCGGTGGGGCGGATCACCTCCTCGAGCTCGGCCCGGTCGGCCGCGGCGAGGGTGGCGGGATCGGGGTAGCGCGCGAACAGGGCGGGGGTCACCTCGTTGACGCGCCGGTCGGTGGTCTGCGCGGACAGGATCGTCGCGACGAGCAGCTGGAAGGGGTTGGCGAAGTCCAGCTCGCAGTGCGCCGTGGGGTAGGCCAGCGCCAGCTCCCGGTTGATGCGTCGGGCCCGCCGGACCAGCGCGAGCCGCGACTCGCCGGTGGGGGTGGCGTCGGCGGTCGCGGCGGGCCTCGGAGCGGGCACGGTGAGGAGCGTAGTCACGCTCGCGACCCCCTCTCGTGGCTCCTCAAGAAACCCGACAAAACGACCGATTCGAGTGAGGACAATGATCCCGACACTGGTTCCGGAAGAGGGTCGCGGGAGATGGACAGCGGACGGAACGCCGCGACCACGTCGACGGGAGGCGGCCGGACCACGCCGCGCCGCAACCCGGACTTCGCGCACCTGACCCTTGACCAGCTGCGGACCTACCGCGCCGCGCTCGGCGCCGAGGAAACCCGGGTGAGCTACTGGCGCCGGGTGGTGCAGGCACGGCTCGACATCCTGCGTGCCGGCGTGCACGTCGGCGTCGCCCAGGATCACCTGCGCCGACTGCTCAGCGACGGGCGGTGCGTGAGCCGGCGCAGCGCGTTCGCCATCGTGCCCGCCGACGGCATCCCCCCAGTCCCCGATCTGACCGAGCTGTGGGCGGAGGACGGGCGCGACGACCCGGAGCACGCCGCGCGGCTCGAGCGCGC
>DATGDX010000319.1:0-8732 GCA_035310665.1 Mycobacteriales bacterium
GGGCGATGCTATCGACGTGCCTTGCGACGACCCCGCGCCGTACGCCGACTCCGCCCGCCCGCCGCTTCGCCCGGCCGTGCTGGCCGCCGCGCTCACCCCGCCGGCGGGGTGGTGGCGCGAGGTGCGCGTCGTCGGGCAGACCCGCTCGACCAACCAGGACGTCGCCGCCCGGGCGCGGGCCGGGGCCGACGAAGGGCTCGTCGTCGTCGCGGAGTCGCAGACCGCCGGGCGGGGGCGGCGCGACCGGACGTGGGTGGCACCGCCGCGCGCCGGGCTGACGTTCTCGGTGCTGCTGCGCCCCGGCGCCGCGGTGCCGGCGGAGCGATGGGGGTGGCTGCCGCTGCTGAGCGGCGTGGCGCTGGCCGAGACGCTGACCGAGCTGGCCGCGGTGCCGGCGGGACTGAAGTGGCCGAACGACGTGCTGGTCGGCGACGCCAAGTGCGCCGGCATCCTCGTGGAGGTGGTCGGCGACGCGGTCGTCGTCGGCGCCGGGGTGAACGTCACCACCCGGCGTGGCGAGCTTCCGGTGGCCGAGGCGACCTCCCTCGCGCTGGCGGGCGCGGTCTGCACGGATCGGGAGACCCTGCTGGCCGGCGCGCTCCGGGCGCTCGCCCGGCGCTTCGTGCAGTGGCGGGACGCGGCGGGCGACCCGCGGGCGTGCGGCCTCGCCGGTGCCTACGAGCGGCTGTGCGCCACGCTCGGGCGACGCGTGCTGGTCACGCTGCCCGACGGCGCCCGGCGGGTCGGCATCGCCACCGGGGTGGACGCGGACGGCCGGCTCGTCGTGGACGGGGCCCCGATCGCCGCCGGCGACGTCGTGCACGTCCGCCGTGCGGGCCCGGGTGCCGGCCCGGGTGCCGGTGGCGGCGTCAGCGGACGGTGAACTCCTTGTCGTCGACGAACATCGGCTTCCCGTCCTTCGCCGACGACTCGAACGCGCGGGCCAGGTAGGTGCCGGGAGGCAGCGTGACCGTGGTCTGGAACGGGCCTCGCCCGGGCGCGCCGACCGTCGCGTTGGTGAACCCGCGTTTGACGACCGAGTCGCCGCGCAGGATCTCCCAGCTCACCGTCGCCTCGAACACCGTCGCCTGCCCCGCCAGGCGCATCGTGCGACCGGTCGTCGCCCCCTGCGCCGGGGACTCCAGCCACACCGGGCCGAGCGCGTCCGTCTGCGGGGCGCGGGTCAGCGCCTGGGTTCCGACACCCATGTGGCCCCACAGCGACTCGACGGGCGCGCCGTCGACGAGCAGGCGCACCCGCTTGACGGCCGGGGCGGCCCCGGTGACCGTGTACACGAGTTGTTGCAGGCTCATCGCCTCGGACTCGGCCCCCGCGTTGCCGCGCTTGGCCGCACCGGAGAGGTCGACGGTCGCCGCGTCGCCGCTGACCCGCACGCCGCGCACCTGCGTGTCCCGCGGCCACAGCGACTGGTAGTCGGGATCGTGCGGCTTGTCGTGCAGCATCGCGTCGACCGCGTCCCGGATCACAGGGGCGGTCATCGAGGCGGTGGCGGGGCGGGAGTGGAACTCCCGGTAGAGCCGGGGGCCGCGGTCGCTGTCGTGCAGGTAGTAGATGGCGACGGGACGGGTATGCCCGGTCGCCGGCGACGACGCCGTCCCGGTCGGGCTCGCCGCCCCCGGCGTCTCGGCGCGTCCGGGCGGCGTGGTGCGTTCGCCGGTCGAGGGCGCGCCTCCGCCGCAGGCCGCCACGAGCGTGGCGGCGGCCACGGCGGCGACGGCGGTGGCGAGCGGAACCTGGGCACGGGTGCGCATGGCTACCTCCTGGCTCCAGAGTGTCAGACGCACGAGCGCGCGGGCGGGTGACACGGCACGGGTAACCTGCCCAAGTGGGCGAGGAACGGTACGAGACCCTCCACGTGCGCCGCCACGGTCCGGTGGCCGAGGTGGAGCTGCACCGTCCCGAGGCGCTCAATGCTCTCAACACCACGATGGCCGTGGAGCTGGCACGGGCCGGCGCCGCGCTGGCCGAGGACCCCGGCGTACGCGCGGTCGTGCTGAGCGCGGCGGGTGAGCGGGCGTTCTGCGTGGGGGCCGACCTCAAGGAGCGCGACCACTTCTCGGATGCCGACCTGTTGCGGCAGCGTCCGGTGTTCCGGGCCGCGTTCCGCGCGGTGCTCGAGCTGCCCCAGCCGTCGGTCGCGGCCGTCGCCGGGTTCGCGGTGGGTGGTGGGTGCGAGTTCGCCCTGTCGTGCGACCTCGTCGTCGCGGACGAGACCGCCGTGTTCGGGCTGCCCGAGGTGACCGTGGGCCTCGTCCCCGGTGGCGGCGGCACCCAGCTCGCGCTGCGCCGGCTCGGCCCGAGCCGGGCCGCGGACCTGGTGCTCACCGGTCGCCGCGTGTGGGTCGACGAGGCGGAGCGCCTCGGGCTGGTCGACCGCCGCGCGCCCGCCGGCCAGGCGCGAGAGGTGGCGCTGGACCTGGCGCAGACGATCGCCCGTAACTCGCCGGTGGCGGTGCGGGCCGCGAAGCGCGCGCTGCGCCACGGCGCCGGCGTGGCGCTGTCCGCGGGCCTGGACATCGAGGACGCGGCGTGGCGGACGGTCGCCTTCTCCGCGGACCGGCGCGAGGGCATCGCCGCGTTCAACGAGAAACGGCCAGCCACCTGGCCGGGGGAGTGACGATGAACGACCTGCCGACGAGGATCTCCGTGCGCGAGGTCGGCCCGCGCGACGGGCTGCAGAACGAGGAGCCGGTGCCGACCAGCGACAAGGTCCGCCTCATCGACGCGCTGTCCCGAACCGGGGTGGCACGCATCGAGGCGCTGTCGTTCGTCCACCCGAAGGCGATCCCGCAGATGGCCGACGCGGACGAGGTGTGGTCGCGCGTCGCCCGCGCGGACGGCGTCCGCTACTCCGCCCTCGTGCCCAACCTCCGCGGCGCCCGGCGCGCGCTCGACGCGGGGTTCCGGGAGATCGAGGCGGTCGTGTCGGCGTCGAACACGCACAACGTGAAGAACGTGCGCCGCAGCACCGAGGAGTCTCTCGACGACATCGCGGCGCTCATCGCGGCCGCCCACGAGGCGGGGGCAACCTGCCAGGTCATCGTGTCCACCGCCTGGGGGTGCCCCTACGAGGGTGACCTCCCGGTGGCCCGAGTCCTCGGGGTCGCCTCCCGCGCGGTCCGCGACGGCGCGGACGCCATCTCGTTCGGTGACACGACCGGGATGGCCACCCCCACCCGGGTCACCCGCCTCGTCGGCGAGTTCCGCAGCGTGCACCCGGACACCGCGCTGAACGTGCACTTCCACAACACCCGCGGCACCGGGCTCGCGAACGTGCTGGCGGCCCTGGAGCTGGGCGTGGCCGACTTCGACGCGTCGGTCGGGGGGCTGGGCGGCTGCCCCTACGCCCCGGGCGCCTCCGGCAACATCGCGTCGGAGGAACTCGTGCACATGGTCGAGGACATGGGGATCTCGACCGGTGTGGATCTCGACGCGCTGCTCGAGGTGGCGCGCGCCGCCGAGGAGATGGTCGGCCATCGGCTGCCGTCGCAGGTGTTGCGGGCGGGGCCGCGGACCAGGCTGACGCCGCTCGACGTCGCGGCATGCGACTGACGGTAGCCTCGCAACCGTTCCACGATCCTGGACGAGGGGGCGGGCGCGGGTGACGGAGAGCGGCACCGACATCTCGACAGTGGAGCACCACAACCCGATGCCGGTGCACCCGCCGGTCGCCGAGCTGCGCGCGCAGGTCGAGCAGGGCGGCGGCGCGAAGTACCACGAGGCCAACGCCGCGCGCGGCAAGCTGTTCGCCCGGGAACGGATCCGCCTGCTCGTGGACGACGGGTCCTTCGTCGAAGACGGTCTGTTCGCGAACGTCGCTGCGGGGGACCTGCCGGCCGACGGGGTCGTCACCGGCATCGCGACCGTCGACGGCCGCCCGGTGTGCGTCATGGCGAACGACTCGACGGTCAAGGCCGGGTCGTGGGGCGCGCGGACCGTCGAGAAGATCATCCGAATCATCGAGATGGCTTACCGGACGTCCGTGCCGATGATCTACCTGGTCGACTCCGCCGGTGCTCGGATCACCGACCAGGTCGAGCTGTTCCCGGGTCGTCGCGGCGCAGGAAAGATCTTCCACGCGCAGGTCCGTGCCTCCGGGGCCATTCCGCAGGTGTGCGCCCTGTTCGGCCCGTCCGCCGCCGGCGGCGCCTACATCCCGGCCTTCTGCGACATAGTGGTCATGGTCGACGGCAACGCGTCGATGTACCTGGGCTCGGCGCGGATGGTCGAGATGGTCGTGGGCGAGAAGACGACGCTGGAGGAGATGGGCGGCGCGAAGATGCACTGCTCGGTCTCCGGTGTCGGGCACCTGCTCGCGAAGAGCGAGCCGGAGGCGCTGGAGCACGTCAAGAGGTACCTGTCGTACCTGCCGTCGAACGCCGACGGGCACCCGCCGGCGGCCCAGCCTCACCCGCCGAAGTCGGTCGACCTCGCGAGGCTGGTCCCGGTGAGCGAACGGCAGGCCTTCGACATGCGCCGGTTCGTGCACGGCCTCGTGGACGAGGGCTCGTTCTTCGAGATCCATCCGCTGTGGGCCCGCGAACTGGTCGTGGGATTCGCCCGACTCGACGGCGAGGCGGTCGGCGTCGTGGCGAACAACCCGATGTTCAAGGGTGGGGTGTTGTTCGTCGACTCGGCGGACAAGGCCGCCCGCTTCATCCAGCTCTGCGACGCGTTCAACGTCCCGCTGCTGTTCCTCGCCGACGTGCCGGGGTTCATGGTGGGCACCGCGGTCGAGCGAGAGGGGATCATCCGCCACGGCGCGAAGATGATCACCGCGGTGTCCGAGGCCACAGTGCCGAAGATCTCGGTGATCGTGCGGAAGGCCTACGGCGCCGGGCTCTATGCGATGGCGGGCCCGGGCTTCGACCCCGACTGCTGCATCGCGCTCCCCACCGCGATGATCGCGGTGATGGGTGCCGAGGCGGCCGTGAACGCGGTGTACGCCAACAAGATCGCTTCGATCGAAGACCCGGCGGAGCGGGAAGCGTTCGTGCAGGCCAAGCGCCGGGAGTACGACGAGGACGTCGACGTGGTCCGGCTGGCGTCGGAGTTGGTCGTCGACGCGATCGTGGAGCCGCGGCACCTGCGGGCGGAGTTGGTGGCGCGCTACCGCGCCTACCGCGGCAAGGACCGCTCGTTCTCGCGGCGGCGGCACGGCGTCACACCGGTGTGACCGCTGGGTGTATGTCTCGACGTGTGAGCTTGCCCTACGCAAACGGTGACCGGAACCCCCCGACATTCTTCTGATTGGGCGCACAGTGTGTGGGAAGGGCACGCACGTCCGGGTCCTCGACCGTTGAACCGTCGCACGAACGGGAGGCGTCGACCGGGTCATGCGCCGCCGAGTGAAGCTCCCGCCCATTCCCAGCAAGTCCAAGTCCGGGCCGGTCACGACCCGTTCCCTCTCGAGCCCCCGGAACGGGTGGACCCTGCAGCAGGCGATGAGCCTCGTCTCCCAGGGCTACACCCCGGCGCGCGTGGAGCAGCTGACCGGGTGGAACGCCAAGCACCTGGAGGCGCAGCTGCGCCGGCGCGCCGGCGACGGCGCGCCTGACGGGGACGGGGGCGCGGGGGCCTGAGGCCTCGAGCTTGACGGACGCGTGCGACCCCGCCTTGGGTTGGTTGAAGTGCTGGGATGCGACCGGGGACGGGAGGCGGGTGTGCAGGTCGAGGCTTCGCTCGAGGCGGCGGTCCTCGGGTGGGTGGCCACGCACCCGCAAGGGGGCTCCGGTCGCCCGCTCGTCGAGGTGCTCGCGCACGAGCTGGGCCTCGACCCGAACCCGGACACGCTCGACGGACTCGCCGCGGTGCTCGTCGCGCTCGAGAGGGACGAGCGGATCGTCCTGGACGGTCCGGTCGACGCGGCGGTGGAGGTCGCGCCCCTCGATCTCACGCGCTCGGGTGACGCGATCGGCACCGTCGCCGCGGAGGGGCCGCCGCGCATCGCGGCGTACAGCGAGGTCGCGAGCGCCGCCCGCCACGTCCAGCTCAACTGGGCGCTGCGCGCGCTGCGGGACCGGACCGACCCCGCGACCGGGCAGGGGGAACTGGATCTGCGGCAGGTCGTGGGGCCGCTCGGCCTCAACCCGAAGGACGTCCGGCACGATCTCGAGAGTCTGGGGCTGCTGCGGCGCCTGCGTCGGGCCGCGGGACAGGAACCGGAGGTGTGGTGGGTGGATCGGAACTCGGCGGTCACCCCGGCGGCCCTCGACGAGCTCGAGCAGCCCGCACCGCCGCCGGCACCGGCCGCCTCGCCGCGACCCCGGGCCGCGCCGGCGCGCGCGGCGCCGTCCGACCTCGCCCCGATCGTCGACTCGCTGTCCCGCCTCGAACCGCGGCTGGGTCAGTCGATCACGCAGCTGCTCGAGGCGGCGGAGAGCCTGCGCGCCATGGCGGTGTCCCAGTCCCAGCTGCTGCGGGAGCAGACTCAGGAGCTCGCCACGCTCCGGCAGGAGTGCGACCGGCTGCTCCGCGAGGTGGCGGACCTGCGGCGGGACAACTGGTCACTGCGGAGGGGCAGCGCCCGCAGCCCGGCGGCGGACGAGCTGTCGGCCGAGGCGGCGAATTTCGGGGCCGCCGAGCGCCGCGTCGCCCGGACCGGCGCCGAGATCGACGACAAGCTCCGCCGGGTGACCCGCGCGCTGCAGGACGCCGACAGCGTGCTCGACGACGGGGAGTGACACGGTCGGAGGCCGCCAACCCCGCCCCGACCGCCAATTTGCGCTCAGTCCCCGCCGTAGCGCACCGGGGTGCCGTCCCACGCCGACGTTCGCATGAGGGCCCCCTCAGCGCTGAACGAAAAGTGGACGTGGTCTCTGTGACACAGCGTCACGCCTGAGCACTCGTAATCGTCCCAGCCGCGCTTGTCGCCGTACGACCGCCATATGCGGCCGTTGTAGATGATGTACATGATTCCGTAGCGCCGCGCGTCGGCGTTCTTCTTGCCGCGCTTGCGGGCCAGGAGGGACTTGAGGAACTTCTTCGTCGCGGACTTGTCGTGGACTCCCCAGTCCCAGGCGCGCCCCTCCTTATGTTCGCTCGTGCCGCTGACCCCGCACGAGCGGCTGATCCCGTAGTCGGACGTGGACGGATAGGCGCGCAGCACCCTGTTGCGGAAGGCGACGACTCCGGGTTTCGGGTGCGGGTCGCAGCGACGCTGCGGCTGGTACGGCGCGAGGTCATCGATCGGTGCGCGGCCACGGTCCTTCGCAGAGGGCAGCGGCGCGGCCTCGCCGACGGGCGGGGCACCGATCGTGAGCGCCGCCGCCAGCCCGGCGCCGACGAGGATTCGGCCGACCCGGCGGCCGAGGGTGGTTTCGCGCATGCCGCGGCCTCCCCGTTGCCGCGACGACGATACCGGTCCTGCGTTCCCATACCAGGGGGGAAAGGCGGCTTTTTCCGGACCTTCGGCGCTTTCCTCCTCCGGCCCTGTCCGACGAGGGTTCAACCGAACCGATTTGCCGGGTGTAATGAGGGTCCGGGGTTGTCGCGGGGAGAGGGAAACGATGATTGCGTCTCGCAGCGTCGCGATAGTCGCCGCTGCCGCCGCCGCGGTCGGGATCGTCGCCGGTGGCGGTCTCGCGTTCGCGCTCGGCGACGATCGCGACGGCCGGGTGAGCGGCCCCCAAGCCGACCGCGCGGTCGCCGCGGCGGTCGCTCGGGTCGGCGGTGGCTCCGCCACCGGTGTCGAGTGTGAGGGGACCGGGAGCGCGGCGCGCTGGGAGGTCGAGGTCGTCACGGGGGACGGGCGGCACGTCGAGGTGCTCGTCGACTCCCGCTATCGGGTGGTCGCGGTCGAGCGGGACGCGGAGGACGACGACGCCGCGGGTGACGACTGACGTGCCCGGGCCGCGTTGGCAACGCCCTGCCCCTTCGCGTTGGCAACGCCCTGCCCCTTCGCGTTGGCAACGCCTTGGCCTGGCCCTGTCGCTGCTCGCGCTGACCGGTGTCGGCTGCGCCGGCGGGGGAGGCGCCGAGCGGGCCGGCCCGACCGGCAACGCCGCGCCGCCCGCCCGCGCCGCGCGAATCGACCCGGCCAATTTCCAGACGACGATCGACAACCCGTACCTGCCGCTCCTCCCCGGCACCCGGATGCGGTACGAGGGCGCCAGCGACGGTACACCGGAGATCGACACGGTCGAGGTGACCCACGGCACCAAGCGGATTCTCGGCGTGCCCACGGTCGTGGTGCGCGACACGGTGACCCGACACGGCGTCGTCGTGGAGGACACCCGGGACTGGTACGCGCAGGACCTCGAGGGCAACGTCTGGTACTTCGGCGAGGACACCAAGACCTACCGGAACCGCACGCTCGTCAGCGCCAAGGGCTCGTGGGAGGCGGGCAGGGACGGCGCCGAACCCGGCATTGCCATGAAGGCGCACCCGCGCGTGGGGGACCGGTACCGCCAGGAGTACTACCGCGGCGTCGCGGAGGACATGGGCGAGGTCCTCAGCGTCGACGAGCAGGTGCGCGTGCGGGCTGGCTCCTTCCGCCGAGTCGTCAAGACGAAGGACTTCTCGCCGCTGGAGCCGAACGTCATCGAGCACAAGTACTACGCGCCAGGGGTGGGCGAGGTCCTGGAGACCAGCGTGCGGGGCGAGTCGGATCGGCTGGAGCTGGTCGCCGTCACCCGCCCCTAGGGCCGGGTCAAGCCGAGACGGAAGAGCACGTCGGTCCATTGGAGCAGGTGCCGGTCGGGGAGGAACCG
>DATGDX010000320.1:0-2445 GCA_035310665.1 Mycobacteriales bacterium
GCGCAGATCGGGTCGTGGACCCGGAAGTAGACGACCGCGTCCACCCGCACGGTCACGTTGTCGCGAGTGATCCCCTCCTGGGCGGGCACCGGCAGCGTGACGATCTGGACGCTGACCTTGCGCAGCCGGTCCACGATGGGCACGAGCAAGGTGAGCCCGGGCGCCCGAGGGGGCCGCTGCACCCGACCGAGCCGGAAGACCACACCCCGCTCGAACTGTCGGACGACCCGCACGCTCGACGCGAACCCGACCGCGACGAACCCCAGGACCGCGAGCACGATGGCTAATGTGATCATGCTAACCTCCCATGCCAGCCGCCCCAGCCGAGCGTACGACGCCGCCACCGTCCCGGCGATAGGCGAAGCGTGGCTGCGCACCCAACCGGAGATCTCCGGCGCCTCCGCGTCGGCCGCGGTCGTCCTCCGCCCGCCGCTGCGCGGCGCGCGATGGGGCGACTTCAACGGATGCTGCGCGACCTCGCACCGGGCCGGCGTCGAACCGATCAACGGATCGTCCACGTGCCGGAGCGATTCGCCATCGTCCCCGTGCCGCTTGACGAGTCGGGTCGGCTGTTCACCGGACCAGCCAACAAGCTGGCGAGCTACCGCTACTTCGGCACGGAGGTCCTGTCGGTCGCCGACGGCGTCGTGGTGGGGACGCACGACGGTCCCCGAGAACGTTCCCGGTCACCTGCCGGCCGTCGTCACGCCGCAGAACGCTGGCGGTAACTATGCCGTGTCGACATCGGCGACGGGCATCGCGTTCTACGCCGGTCTCCAGCCGGGGGGCTCAAGGTCAAGACGGTCCCCGGGTCAGGCGCCGGCAGAGTCGATCGACTCCAATGCGGAACGGGCCGCGACCCCTGTCTCGAAGCGATACTGTGCTTGCTCTTCGCGCTCGGCAACGAGCAGGTGTCCCTCGTGGTGCGCCGCGCGCACGACGCCGCGGTCGCGCAGGCACTCGGCTATCTGGAGCGGGAGGCCGGCGAGGTCCGCCGCGGCCGGGACGGCGTCGACCGGTTACCCGGCGGCGGGTTCGTCGCGGCGGCGTTCCGGCACCGCACCAGTCGAGCGGGCGACCCGGACCTCCTTGCACAGTTCGACGACGGGCGCGACCTCCACCTCGAGGTGGCGACCAGGATCCTGGGCGACCCGGCCAAACGCGAGATCGCGAAGGCGTTGAACCACAGTGTCAACTACGGGGTCGGGCCGGACAGGCTCGCGGAGCTGGCCGGGGTGCCGTTCGACGTCGCCGCGGACTACCTGCACGGCATGGCCGAGCAGTACCCCGGGTGGGACGAGTGGCGGCGCGACGTGGTCGAGGTCGCACGAGACGGCCAGCTGCTCGACAACGGGTTCGGGCCGTTCGGGCGCAGGCTGCGGGTCGACCCGGACCGGGCCTGGACCGCCGCTCCCGCCGCCATCGGGCAGGCCTGCGCCCGGGACCTGCTCATGGAGGGCCTGCTCTGCATGGACGGCGCCGGGCTCACGCCCTACCTGCGCTGGGTCGTGCACGCGAGGTCGTGCTCAGCGTCCCCCGCGCACGTTACCGCGAGATCGGACAGCTGGTCCTCGCCTCCCTGTCCTTCGAGTGGGCACCGCCCGGCTGCTCCCGCCCGGTCAAGGTGGTCGCCAAGTTGGGGGAGCGCCCCGGCCGCAACTGGGGGGAGGTATACGACGAGGAGTGACCCGGCGGGGTACGTGCCTCGGAACCAGTCCGGCAGGTCGACGACAAGCGGGCCAGACGCTGGGGGCGCGCGACGCGGCCCGACGGCGAGCGCCCAACCTCGACTCACAGCGGGCGGGTCGCGGACGGCCCAGGCGTGGCGTCAGCAGAGGTTTCGCCGGTGGGCCGCGGCGCGGAGACTTGACTCCGTCCTCGACCCCCTTCCACACGGAGGCCGTGTCCCTTGCACCGGACGCGGGTCTCGACCGGGAGACCCGGGCGACGCTCGACACGATCGAACGGTTCCAGGCCGCCTTCGCCCGATGCGACGTCGACGGCGTGATGGCGGCGATGACCGAGGACTGCGTGTTCGAGAGCACGACGCCACCCGACGGGGAGCGCCATGTCGGGCAGGCCGCGGTTCGCGCCTGCTGGGAGGCGCTCTTCGCGACCTCGACCGACCCTGTCTTCGAGACGGGGGAGACGGTCGCGTTGGGAGACCGCGCCGTGGTCCGCTGGCGCTACTCCTGGGCCGAGCCCGGGGGCGGGCGTCCGCACGTCCGCGGCCTCGACCTCTTTCAGGTGCGAGATGGCCGCGTCGCGGAGAAGCTCTCCTACGTCAAGGGGTGACATGGCCCACCCGGGCGGCGGGAGACGAGCTCAAGCTTCACCGGGTTCGTCCCGATTGCGGATCGAATGCTCACGCCGCGGGTGGTTCTTGGAGGCCCGGTTGCGACGAACCGACGTGCTCGTGCTGGGAGCCGGCCCGACCGGGCTCGG
>DATGDX010000321.1:0-2555 GCA_035310665.1 Mycobacteriales bacterium
GCTTATGACGATACATGCGCGGCTCCCGTCGGAGGAGGAGCCGTCTTCGATCGACGAGCTCGTGGCCGACTGTCAGTGCCTCGACGAGTGCGTCTGCGTCAGCATCTCGGTGCAGCGCGTCTACCGCCGCCCGGGCGCCCCCGCACCGATCCAGATCTCCGACGTCCAGGTGCGGCTGCTCGACGGCTACGAGGACTACGGCGACTGACGACGAGGGCGCGACCGATGCCCGCTACGGGCGCAGCACGACCTTAACCATCCCCGGTTCCTTCTTCTTGAACGATTCGTAGAACTCGGGCGCCTGCGCGAGCGGCGCCTCGTGCGTGACCAGCGACGCCGCTCCGATCGGGTCGCCGTTCTGCAGCACCTTGATCAGCTCGTCGGTCCAGCGGCGGACGTTCGCCTGCCCCCACCGCAGGGTGATCTGCTTGTCGAACAGGTCGCCGAGCGGGAAGCTCGGCATCCACCCGCCGTAGACCCCGACGACCGACACGGTCCCGCCCCGGCGGCACGAGCCGAGTGCCTGGTGCAGCGCGACCATCCGGTCCGGCTGCAGCTTGAGGGTCTGCAGGAACCGGTCGGCGAAGGAGCCGTCGGCGTCCATGCCCACGGCGTCGATCACGCCGTCCGCCCCCCGCCCGCCGGTCAGCTCCTTGACGGCGTCGGTCACGTCGTCCACGGACGAGTAGTCGACCGCTTCGGCCCCCCACTGCTGCGCCAGGCTCAGCCGGTCGGCGAAGCGGTCCACCCCGATCACCGGCCCGGCGCCGAGGTGACGCGCGATGCGCGCGCACATCTGCCCGATCGGGCCGAGCCCGAACACCGCGAGCGTGCCGCCCGGGAGCACGTCGGCGTACATCACGGCCTGCCATGCGGTGGGCAGCACGTCGGAGAGCAGCAGCGCCGCGGTCTCCGGGACGCCGTCCGGGAGCGGGATCGGGCCGTAGTGCGCCTGGGGCACCCGGAGGTACTCCGCCTGGCCCCCCGGGACCCCGCCGTACAGGTGCGTGTAGCCGAACAACGCCCCGCCCTTGCGCCCGGACAGGTTCTGCGTCGTCTCGCACTGGGACTGCATACCGCGCGAGCACATGAAGCAGGAGCCGCACGAGATGTTGAACGGGACGACGACGCGGTCGCCGGGCGAGATGTGGGTAACGGCGGGCCCGACCTCGAGCACCTCGCCCATCGGCTCGTGCCCGAGGATGTCTCCGGGCTTCATCATCATCGTGGCGCCGTGGTCGTAGAGGTGGAGGTCGGAGCCGCAGATCGCGGTCGCGGTCACCCGAATGATCGCGTCGGTCGCCTCCCGGAGCTTGGGATCCGCGACCTCGTCGACGCTGACCTTGCGCGGACGATGCCAGACGACGGCGCGCATGCTGCCTCCCGATCGCGTGCGTGTGCCCGCTCTTACCCGGCGGCCGACAGCCGGAAGCCCCCGCGTTCGGGCGTTGCTTCCCGGGCGGGGGCTTCCGTGGTCGCTCGTGTCAGGAGTCCTGCGCGGCCTGCTGCTCGGTCTCCGCGATCTCGGCCTTGGCCTCGTGCGCCTGCGCCTCCGCCCGCGTCTCGGTCTCCCGCCGCTGCTCGGCGCCCTTCGTCTGCTGCGCCTCGCCCTCGGCCTTCAGCTTCGGCTCGTCGAGCACGTTGCCGGCCGCTTCCTTCATTTTGCCCTTGGCTTCCTCGAAAACACCCATTCGTCTCTCCCGTTGTCGGCCCGTCAGGTCATCCGGTCAGCTCAGCCGGTTAACTCGCCTTGGATCCCTGCGCGGCCTTCTGTCGAGTCTCGGCGGTCTGCGCCTTGGCCCGGTGCACGTCGGCCTCGGCCTGGGCACGCAGCGCCTTGAGCTTCTCGCTGCCCTTCGCCTGCTGCGCCTCGCCCGCCTCGACCCAGCTCGTCCGGTTGAACACCTCGCCGGCGACCTCGCGGCCCAGCCCGACGATTTTGTCGGCGATCCCGGTCACGTTCTGATAGCTCACCCGCGGAATCCGCATGGTCGATTCCCTCCCTGCGATGGCCCTACTCGGCTACGCATACAATTCTTGCCCACCGCTAACGCCGGCAAGCGCAACGGTCGACGCGACGCTCGTCACACTTCTGACACCCACCGCGACGACCGGGCGGACGGTCTCTGGGAGGCACCCGTGCGGGCACGATGATGGACGTCCCGCTGTCGCTGGTCACGCTGCTCCGCTACGGCACGACCGTGCACGGCGAGAGCGAGGTGGTCACCGACACCGGAAGCGGGACGCGCCGGGCGTCGTTCGCGGACGTCGGCGAACGCGCGGCGCGGCTCGCTTCGGGGTTGCGGCAGCTGGGCGTGACCGGTGACGAGCGGGTAGCCACGTTCCAGTGGAACAACCAGGAGCACTTCGAGGCCTACCTCGCGGTGCCGTCGATGGGTGCGGTCCTGCACACGCTCAACATCCGGCTCTCCCCCGAGCAACTCGTCTTCGTGGCCAACCACGGCGAGGACCGCGTCGTGCTGGTCGACGCGAGCCTCGTGCCGCTGCTCGCCCGGGTGCTGCCACGGCTGCAGACCGTGCGGCACGTCGTCGTG
>DATGDX010000322.1:0-3614 GCA_035310665.1 Mycobacteriales bacterium
CGGCAGGGCGTCGACCGCGGCGCGCAGCCGGGCGAGCGTACGTTCGCGCCCGAGCAGTTCCAGGGACTCGAACAGCGGCGGCGACACGGTGCGCCCCGTCACCGCGACCCGCACCGGTGAGAAGGCCAGCTTCGGCTTGAGCCCGAGCCCGTCGAGCAGCGCGGAGCGCAGCGCGGCCTCGATCGCCCCAGCCCGCCAGTCGGGCAAACCCTCGAGCGCGTCGACGGCGGCAACCAGGGTCGGACGCGCCTCCGCCTGCAGCACCCGCGCGGCGGCCTGCTCGTCGATCGCGAAGTGCGGCTCGTCGACGAAGAGGAACCCGAGCATCTCCACCGCCTCGGTGAGCCGCCCGATCCGCTCCTGGACCAGCGGCGCGCCGCCGCGCACCAGCCGCGCCTCGCGTTCGCTCGGCGGGTGCGCGACCAGCCCGGCCCGCTGGAGGAACGGCAGGATCCGCGCGGCGAAGTCGGCGGCGTCCAGGGCACGGATCTTGACGCCGTTGATGGCCTCGAGCTTTTTCAGGTCGAACCGGGCCGGGTTGCGGTTGACCCGGTCGAGGGTGAACCCGCCGGCCATCTCCTGCAGCGAGAACAGCTCGCGGTCCTCCCCCAGCGACCACCCGAGCAGCGCCAGGTAGTTGACGACGGCCTCGGGCAGGAACCCCTCACGGCGGTACCAGGAGATCGACGCTGCCGCGTTGCGCTTGGACAGCTTGATGTTGCCCTCGCCCAGGACGAACGGCAGGTGGCCGAACCGCGGCATGTCGGCCAGCGCGACCCCCATCGCCCGGTAGACGGCCATCTGCCGAGGCGTCGACGGCAGCAGGTCCTCCCCGCGGAGGATGTGCGTGATGCGCATGAGGACGTCGTCGACGGCCACCGCGAGCGTGTACAGCGGCATCCCGTCGGCGCGCACGAGCACGAAGTCAGGCACGAACGCGGAGTCGAACGACACCTCGCGCCGGATGAGGTCCTCGAACGTCGTCGTCCCCGGCGGCATGCGCAGGCGCACCACGGGCACGCGGCCCTCGGCGTGGTACGTCGCCAGCTGCGCCGCGGGAAGTTCCCGGCAGTGCCCGTCGTACCCCGGCGGGCGACCGGCGGCCGCCGCGCGCGCGGCCACCTCCTCGGGCGTGCAGTAGCAGTGGTAGGCCGCCCCGCTGTCGAGGAACGTGCGCGCCCACTCGTCGTACAGCGCCAACCGCTCGCTCTGCCGGTAGGGACCGAACGGCCCACCGACCTCCGGGCCCTCGTCCCAGTCGAGCCCGAGCCAGCGCAGGATGTCGACCGCGGCGTGGATGTGCTCCTCGGTGACCCGGGCGCGGTCGGTGTCCTCCACCCGGAACACGAACGTGCCGTGCTCGTGTCGCGCGAACGCCCAGTTGTACAGCGCGGTCCGCACGTTGCCCACGTGCAGGTCGCCGCTGGGGGACGGCGCGAACCGCACGCGGGGGCGCTCACGCACGGGACACCACCCGGTTGGTCAGCGTGCCGATACCGTCGACGGTGACGCTCACCTCGTCGCCGACGACGAGCGGGCCCACGCCGGCCGGGGTCCCGGTCAGGATCACGTCGCCGGGCAGCAGCGTCATGACGGCAGTGGCGTAGGCCACCAGCGCGGGGACGTCGTGCACGAGCAGCGCGGTGCTCGCGTCCTGCCGCAGCTCGCCGTTGACCCGCGTCGTCACGCGCAGGTCGGACGGGTCCAGGTCGGTCTCGATCCACGGCCCCAGCGGGCAGAACGTGTCGAACCCCTTCGCCCGCGTCCACTGCCCGTCCCGCGCCTGCAGGTCGCGCGCGGTCACGTCGTTGCCGCAGGTGTAGCCGAGCACGACGTCGTACGCCCTGTCCCGGGGAACGTCCCGACACAACCGGCCGATCACGACGGCCAGCTCGCCCTCGTAGTCGACGCGCTCGGACAGCGGCGCGGGGTGGACGATCGGGTCGCCGGGGCCGCACACGGTCGTCGACGGCTTGAGGAACACCAGCGGCTCGGGGGGGATCTCGCCCCCCATCTCCGCGGCGTGGTCCGCGTAGTTCTTGCCGATGCCGAGCACCTTGCTCGGCAGCAGCGGAGCCAGGAGGCGCACGTCCGTGAGCGGGTGTCGCTCGCCGGTGAAGGTGAACGGCGCGAAGGGGTGCCCGGAGATCCGGGCGACGCTGTCGCCCTCGACGATCCCGAACGCGGGGCCTGACGCCGGGTCGCCGTCGACCGCGTACCTCGCGATGCGCACGGGAGACGACCTTAGCCGGACCGGCGCGCGGTTCGGGTGACGCGCGTGAGGGCAGCACGGTCCGCATGGCCGACGACGACACGGTCCGCGTGACTGACGACGACACCCGCGTGCTGCGGTTGCCGGGGGTGCTCCTCGGGATCGGACTCGGTGGGTTCGTGGACGGCATCGTGCTGCACCAGATCCTGCAGTGGCACCACCTGGTGAGCAACGTCCCGGCGTACCCGCCCATCACCGTCGGCGGGCTGCGAGTCAACACGCTGTGGGACGGCCTGTTCCACGCCTTCACGTGGACGGCGGTGGCCATCGGGCTCGTCGTGCTGTGGTCACGGGTGACGCGCGATCGCGGGCGGCTGTGGCGCTCGGCGCCGCTGTGGGGCTGGTTTCTGGTCGGCTGGGGCGGCTTCAACCTGGTCGAGGGCATCGTCGACCACCAGATCCTGCGCATTCACCACGTCCGGCCCGGCCCGAACCAGCTCGCCTGGGACCTCGGGTTCCTCGCGCTCGGCGCCGTACTCGCGCTCGCCGGGTGGCGGCTGACCCGAGCCAGCCGACCTTGACCGCCGGCGAGGTCAGTCCAGCGCGTCCTGACCCTGGCGGAGCAGCCCGTAGGTCACGGCGTCCTCGAGCGCCTGCCACGACGCGGCGATCACGTTCTCGTCGACCCCGATCGTGTCCCACTCCGCGGTGCCGTCGCTGGTCTCCACGAGCACCCGGGTGACCGCGCCGGTGCCGTGCCGGCCCTCGAGGATGCGCACCTTGTAGTCGACGAGCTCGAGGCGGGCGAGCCCCGGGTACAGCCGCTCCAGCCCGAGCCGCAGCGCGGTGTCGAGCGCGTTCACCGGGCCGTTGCCCTCGCCGGTGGCGACGATCCGCTCGCCCTTGGCGTGCAGCTTCACCGTGGCCTCGCTGACGACGGCGCCGTCCGGGCGCCGCTCGACGATGACCCGCCACGACTCCACGTCGAAGTGGCGTGGCTGCGAGCCGTTCAGCTCGTCGCGGAGCAGCAGCTCAAACGACGCGTCCGCGGCCTCGAACGTGAACCCGGCCGCCTCCAGGTCCTTCACCCGCTCGACGATGCGGCCAAGCGCGGCACGGTCGCCGGACAGGTCGTAGCCGAGCGCGCGCCCCTTGAGCTCGATCGTGGCCCGGCCCGCCATCTCGGAGACAAGCAGCCGCATGTCGTTGCCGACGAGCGACGGCTCGGTGTGCTGGTACAGGTCGGGGCTCACCTTGATCGCCGAGGCGTGCAGCCCCGCCTTGTGCGCGAACGCGCTCATGCCGGTGTACGGCGCGTGCGCGTCGGGCGCGATGTTCGCGACTTCCGCGATCGCGTGCGACACCCGCACGAGCTCGCGCAACCGGCCCTCCGGAAGCGCGC
>DATGDX010000323.1:0-6096 GCA_035310665.1 Mycobacteriales bacterium
CCGGGTGGCCCGGGCGCTGATGGTGTCGAGCTGCGCCATGGTCGCGTACTCGTCGTCCTCGCCCTGCATCGCGAGGATGGGGCAGCGGATGCCGGGCAGGCAGTCCTCGATGGTCCAGTCGCGGAACCAGGGGCTGAGCCAGGTGTCGTGCCAGGACCGGAACACCCACTCCGCGTCGCGGTGGTAGCGGGCCAGCCGTTGCGGCAGATCCGTGGTCGCCCACTCGCGGCCGACCTCGGCGATGCCGCGCAGCGCGGCGTCCTCGACGAACTCGTGCGAGGCGAGCACGACGAGCCCGGCGACGGGCCACCGGTCGGCGCCCGCGTGGATCAGCGCGATCGAGCCGCCGTCGCTGTGACCGATCAGCACGACGCGGTCCAGGGCGAGCGCGTCGCGCAGCGCGGGCAGCACGTCGAGCGCCTCGTCGTGCAGGTACCGCGGCGTGCACGCGCCATCGACCGGGTCCGACGCGCCGTACCCGGGGCGGGAGTAGGCGACGGTGCGGCATCCGGTGGTGGCCGCGACGCGCTCGGGGAAGCTCCCCCACATCGCGACGCAGCCCAAGCCCTCGTGCAGCAACACCGCGGCCGGCCGGTCCGGGGCGCCCGCGGGGATGTCGACATACTCCAGCCGGCGCCCGAGCACCTCGACGAACCGCTGCGGTTCCCCGTCGTCCACGCGACCGCTCACCCGACCCCCCGATGGCGCCCCCACCCCCTACCGAACCGCCCCCACCAACCGATCGCCGGGAGCATAGGCGGCGCCCTCAGGCGGGCTCGACGTCGCGGGTCGCCTGGCGCGGCAGCGCAGCGGAGGCCGCCACCGGCACCCGCCCGTGGTGGGTCAGCCAGGCGAGCAGGTCCTCCGCGGCGAGCGGCGCGGCGAGGAAGGCGCCCTGCCCGGCGTCGCACCCGAGACCCGCGAGCGCGTTCCACGCCGAGGCCGTGTCGACCCCGTCGGCGACGACCCGCAGCCCGAGCACGGCCCCGAGCTCGACGATGGACCGGACGACGGCGGCGTCCTCGTCGGCGTTCTCGTCCGCGTCGAGCCGCGCGACGAACGCCTGGTCGATCTTGATCTCACGCAGCGGCAGCCGCTTGAGGCGGACGAGCGAGAACGACCCAGTGCCGAAGTCGTCGAGCGCGAGGCCGACACCCAGCTGCTCGAGCGGGCGCAGCGGGTGCTCCACGCGGGCCGGGTCGTCCAGCAGGACCCCCTCGGCGATCTCGAGCAGCAGCGCGGCGGGCGCCAGCCCGTGGTGCGCCAGGCGCTCCGCGACGTACTCGGGGAGGTCGGGCTCGAGCGCGTCGCGCACGGAGAGGTTGACCGCGACGGTCAGCGGGCACCCCGCGCGCCACCACTGCGCGGCCTGGCCGACGGCCAGGTCGACGACGCGTCGGGTGAGGTCGCGGGCAAGGCCGGAGCGCTCGGCGAGCGGTACGAACGCCTCGGCGCCGAGGACCCCGGAGGTGGGGTGGTGCCAGCGGACGAGCGCCTCGACGCCGAGCACGGCACCGTCGGCGAAGCGAGCCTTCGGCTGGTAGAGCAGTTCGAGGTCGCCGTGGTCGAGGGCCCCGCGCAGCTGGCCGAGGAGCGCCAGGCGGTGGGCGGAGTTGCGGTGCTCGTCGGCGACGTAGAGCTCGACCCCGGTCCGGCTCTCCTTCGCCAGGTACATCGCGACGTCGGCCCGCTGCAGCAGCTGGGCGAAGTCCGCCCCGTGCTCCGGGTGCAGCGCGACGCCGACGCTCGCGTCGAGCTCGAGCAGCAGCCCGTCGACCCGGAACGGTTCGGCGAGGGCGGCGCGCACCCGCCGCCCCACCTCGGTCGCGACGCCGCTGTCTGACACGCGGGGCAGCACGATCGCGAACTCGTCGCCGCCGAGCCGCGCGACGGTGTCCCCCGGGCGGAGCACCCGGGTGAGCCGGGTGGCCGCCAACTGGAGCAGGCGGTCGCCGATGGGGTGCCCGAGGGTGTCGTTGACGTCCTTGAACCGGTCGAGGTCGAGGACGAGCAGCGCGACCGAGCCGGCGGACGACCGCGCGGCCGCCAGCGCTTCCTCCGCCCGGCTGGTGAGCAGCGTGCGGTTGGGCAGCCCGGTGAGCGCGTCGTGGTGCGCCTGCCGGTCGCGGTCGAGCGACACCGCGGCGGTCGAGTAGACCGCCGCGAGCGGGAGCAGGAACAGCGGCAGCAGGCCCGGAGCGGTCGCCATCACGACGGCCACCGGCGCGGACAGCGCGAGCAGCGCCCCGGTCGTGACCAGGTCGTAGCCGAGGTCGCCGGTGAACGCCCGGCGCAGGCCGTGCCCGTCCAGGCGGCGGACCACCCCGCAGACGAGCAGGTCGTCGACGAGGAAGTAGGCGGCCGCGGCGAGCGTGAGGCCGAGCAGGTCGGACCCGGTGGGTACGACGGGCCGGTCGGGGGTGGCGAGCAGATCGAAGCGGGCGAGCACCGCGGCGGCCGCCGCGAGGCTGAGGAGGCGGCGGGCGACCGTCAAGGCGGTCCGCCACCCGGCTCGGGACACGAGCAGGTCCGCGCCCAGGGTCGCGACGACCTGGAGCAGCGCGGCGAGCGCCAGCCCGCGGTGCAGCAGCACCGCGACGACGAACGCGGTCGACGTCGCCACGCCCTTCGCCGCGTGCCCCGGGACGCTGATCGGACGAAGCTCGCCGACGACGACGAGGATGGCGATCAGCCAGAACCCGAGGCCCAGGTCGGCCAGCTGGGCCGGGCGCAGCCCGGCGACCGCCCAGACGAGCACGGCGAGGCCCAGCCCGATCAAACCCGCGACGCAGAGCCGGAACGGCGCGCGCTCCGGGCCCGGCTCGGTCATCTTCCCTCCGGGAGCTGAACACTGGTCCCCCGGGGGTTTTCGGCACGGACCCGTCGGCACCTGAGCGCAGGCGCCGGCGCCCCCGCTCAGGCGCCCGTCACCCGGTCCCCGGCAGCGCCGAGGGGCCCTTGTCCAGCAGGAGGCGGAACGCGTCCTCGTCGAGCACCGGCACACCCAGCTGCACCGCGCGGTCGTACTTGGAGCCCGGGGCGTCCCCGACCACGACGTACGACGTCTTGCTCGACACCGACCCGCTGACCTTGCCGCCACGGGCCCGGACCGCCTCAGTCGCGGAGTCCCGGCTGAACCCCAGGAGCGAGCCCGTGATCACCACGCTGACCCCCTCGAGAAGGCGCGGACCGGTCTCCTCGGTGACGTCCGCGAGGGAGACGCCGTGCCCGCGCAGCCGCTCCACGATGGCGCGGTGCCGGGGCTCGGCGAACCACTCCGCCACCGACGCGGCGATCACCGACCCCACCCCCTCGACGGCGGCCAGCTCCTCCGGGGCGGCCGCGGCGATCGCGTCCAGGGAGCCGAACTCGCGGGCGAGCGCCTGCGCCGCGGTGGGGCCGACGTGCCGGATGGACAGCGCGACGAGCAGCCGCCACAGCGGACGGTGCCGCGCGGCTTCCAGACCCGCGAGCAGGTTGTCCACCTTCTTCGCACCCCAGCCGCGCCATCCGGCGAACGTCTCCGCCCGCAGCGCGAACACGTCCGCGATGTCGGCGACCACGCCGCGGTCGACGAGCTCCGCCGCGGTCTGCTCACCCAGCCCGTCGACGTCCAGGGCACCCCGGCTGCCCAGGTGCTCGATCGCGCGCCGCAGCTGTGCCGGGCAGGCCGCGGCGTTGGGGCAGAAGGTGTCCGCCTCCCCCTCCTCGCGCACCAGCGGGGCCCCGCACTCCGGGCAGTGCGTGGGCATCCGCCACGCGCGCTCGGCCCCGTCGCGAAGGTCGACGACGGGGCCGACGATCTCGGGGATCACGTCGCCGGCCTTGCGCACGACCACGGTGTCGCCGATCAGCACGCCCTTGCGCGCGACCTCGTCCTCGTTGTGCAGGGTGGCCAGCCCGACCGTGGAGCCGGACACCCGCACCGGCTCGAGCACCGCGAACGGCGTCACCCGGCCGGTCCGCCCGACGTTGACCGAGATGTCGCGCAGCGTCGTGGTCACCTCCTCCGGGGGGTACTTGAACGCGATCGCCCACCGCGGCGCCTTGGCGGTCGACCCGAGCCGTCGCTGGAGCGCGAACTGGTCCACCTTGACCACGACGCCGTCGATCTCGTGCCCCAGGTCGTGCCGGTGCTCGCCCCACCGGGCGATGTAGGAGAGCACGCCGTCCGCCGTGTCGTGCACCTCGACGTGCCGGCTCACCGGGAGCCCCCACGCGCCGAGCACGGTGTACGCCGCCGACTGCGTCGGCACGTCGAACTCGCGCCGCGCCCCGACCCCGTGGACGACCAGCCGCAGCGGGCGCGACGCGGTGACCCGCGGGTCCTTCTGCCGCAGCGACCCGGCGGCGGCGTTGCGTGGGTTGGCGAACGGCGCTCTGCCCTCGGCGACCAGCGCGGCGTTGAGGTCCGCGAACGCGGACAGCGGGAGGTAGACCTCGCCGCGCACCTCGACCAGGTCCGGGACCGGCGGATCGGCCTGCCCACCCAGCTCGCCGCCGGGCTCACCGCCCAGCTCTCCCGGGACGCTCTCGATGGTCCGCAGGTTGAGCGTGATGTCCTCCCCGGTGCGCCCGTCCCCCCGCGTCGCGGCGCGCACCAGCCTGCCCCGCTCGTAGACGAGCGCGACCGCCAGACCGTCGACCTTGAGCTCGCAGAGGTACGCCGCCTCGTCGCCGACCTCCCGCTCGACCCGGTGCACCCACGCGAGGAGGTCGTCCGCTGTGAACACGTTGTCGAGGCTGAGCATCCGTTCGAGGTGCTCGACGGGCGTGAACAGGGTGGACCAGGTGCCCGCGACCCGCTGCGTGGGCGAGTCGGGGGTCCGCAGGCTCGGGTAACCCTCCTCGAGGTCGGCCAGCTCGCGGAGCAGCGCGTCGTACTCCGCGTCGCTGACCGTCGGGCGGTCGAGCACGTAGTAACGGTAGGCGTGCTCGTCGATCTCGCGGGCCAGCTCGTCGTGGCGCTCCCGGACGGCCACCGGCACGCCCTCGACCTCCGCGGAGGTCACCGGGGGACGCCCTCGGGCGACTCGGCCAGGGCCCGCGCCGCCCGGCGGGTGAGGGCGGTCACCGACCGGGCCCACCCCTGCGACGCGCCCGCGAGCCCGCACGCGGGGGTGACGACGACGGTCTCGGGCATCCGGTCGGGGGCGAAACCGAGCCGCGCCCACAGGCGGCGGGCGGGGGCGAGGACGTCCTCGACGGTCGGCGGGGTGCCCGGGGCGAGTGCGGGCGCCAGTCCGAGGAACAGGCCCACCCCCGCGTCGACGGCCTCGCCGATCGCCTCGTCGTCGCGGTCGGTCAGCTGCGCGGCGTCGACGGACACGGCGACGGCGCCGGCCCGGCGGGCCAGTGCCACCGGGGGGTCCGCGGCGCAGCAGTGGACGAGCGGAGCGGCGCCGGAGTCTCGGAGGCGGGTGACGACCGCGCCGAGCGTGTCCACCGCGACCGCGTCGTCGACCGGTGGCAGCCGGGCGAACCCGGACGCGGTCGGCACCCGCCCGGCGAGCACGGCCGGCAGCGACGGCTCGTCGAGCTGGACGAGCAGCCGGGCGCCGGGCAGCCGCCGGCTCAGGTCGGCGACGTGCCGCGCGAGCCCCTCGGCCAGCGACGCGCCGAGGTCGCGGACGGCGCCCGTGTCGGCGAGCACGGCGACGCCGCGAGGAAGTTCGAGACAGGCGGCGAGCGTCCACGGCCCGGCCACCTGGACCTTGAGCGGTCCGGCGTACCCGGCGGCGTGCTCCTCCACGGCGTCGAGGTCGCGGGCGAGCAGATCGCGTGCCCGCCGCTCGTCGACCCCGGGGCGCCGCGCCAGCCGCCAGCCGTCGGGGTGCCGCTCGACGTGGAGGTCGACGAGGTGCGCCGCGCCGCGGCCCACGATGTCGCCCCCCGGGCCGCGGGCCGGCAACTCCGGGAGGTAGGGCAGCTCGGGCAGCTCCCCGAGGACCAGACGGAGCGCCTCGGCGATGTCCTCACCGGGCAGGGACCCCACGCCGGTGGCGCTGCCCGCCGCCCACGGCCGCTCGACCACGGGCGCAATCTAGTTCACGGAAAGCGAGGTCACGGAAAGCGAGGTCACGGAAAGCTGGTTCA
>DATGDX010000324.1:0-4198 GCA_035310665.1 Mycobacteriales bacterium
GACGGCGAGCGGGGCCGCCCAGGCGGCGCACGCGGCCCGGCTCCGCGCGCTCTACGCCCAGGGCGGCACCGCCGTCCTCTACGCCACCCTGCTCGACGCGCGCGACCCCGCGGACGTGGTGACCCGCTACCGCACGGTGACGGCGGTGTTCGGCCAGGACCGGGCGGCCGAGCAGCAGGCGGAGACCACGGCCGCCGCGGCGCAGCGCTTCCGCCACGGACCGGCAGGTGCGGGACCGGGTCGCGCTGGAGCGCCGGGAGCGGGCGGTCACCGCGCAGACCCAGGCGCTGCTCGCCCGCCAGCAGGCGCTGCTCGCCGGTGCCGACGCCGAGGTGGCCCGGCTGCTGGAGCGGGACCGGCAGCAGGCGGCGCAGGTCGCGCTCGCCCGCGCCGCGCTCGACGCCGGCACCGATCGCGGCAGCGCGCCGGCGACCGCGACGGCCGCTTTCGTCCCGCGTGCCGGCGTGCGGTACGCGTGCCCCGTCGGACCCGTGCACTCGTTCGTCGACACGTGGGGCGCCCCGCGCTCGGGCGGTCGCCGGCACGAGGGGACGGACGTGTTCGCGCCGTACGGCAGTGGGGTCTACGCGATCGTGGACGGGGTCACGGACCGGGTCGGGGACGACGGCGGCCGCGGGGGGCTGCGGCTCTGGGTGCGGGCCGACAACGGCGACCACTTCTACTACGCGCACAACAGCGAACTCCTGGTCCGGCCGGGCCAGCGGGTGCGCGCCGGGCAGCTCGTCGCGCGGGTCGGCAGGTCCGGCGACGCCGCCACCAAGCCCCCGCACGTCCACTTCGAGACCCATCCGCAGGGGGGCGCTGCCGTCGACTCGTACCCCTTCCTGCGCGCTGCGTGCACGGGCGGTCGCTGAGCCGAACGGGTGACGGGGTAGCGTTTCCTCTGGCACTGCGAGGTCAACGGGACAGCCGGGGTCAACACGGGCGTTCCGGCTAGCGGAAGGCGCTCGGCATGTCCGCGGTGCGGCTCGTCGACACCCCCTCGTTCGACGAGGCCGCGCTCCCGCTCGCGCTCGTGGACCTGCGGGGCCGGGTGGTGCGGGCGAACGAAGCGCTCGCCGCGTTCCTCGCCCGCCCGTCGGAGCAGATCGTCGGCCGCGACCTCGCCGAGTTCACCCACCCGGACGACGTCGAGGCGATGCAGGCCTTCTTCGCCAAGGCGGGCGAGGACGGCGTCCCGGGCGCGCTGGAGACCCGCTACCTGCGCCGCGACGGCGCCGTGGTGTGGGGCCGCGTGACGCCGACGATGGTGCCGGACGCGGGAGGGGCGTCCGGCGTACGTGTTCGCCCAGGTCCTCGACGTGACCGAGCGGCGGGCGGCCGAGGAGCGGGGGGAGCGGGTACGTCGGCTCTACGCCGCGCTCGCGGCGACCGTGGAGCTGGCGCAGAAGGCGCAGACCCGTGCCGAGATGTTCGAGGGCGCCTGCCGGGTGCTCGTCGACGCGGCCGGGCTGCGCCTCGCGTCCGTCGCGGTCGTCGACGAGACCACCGGGGACGCGTCGGTGACCGTGGTCGCGACCCCGCCGAACCGCGTCGGCGACGACCTCGCCGACCTGACCGCCGCGCACCTGCCGCTCGACCCCGCGGACCCCAGGGCGGGGACGCCGGCCGCGCGCGCGCTGGCGCAGGGTGTCGCCGCGTGGAGCGGGGACTTCGAGACCGACCCCGCGATGGCCCCGCTGCGCGAGCAGGCACGGCGGGCGCAGCTGCGCTCGGCCGCCGCGGTGCCGCTGCGGGTCGACGGCCGGGTCGTCGGCGTCCTCGCCACGTTCGCCGCCACGCCCGGGTTCTTCGACCAGGCCGTCCTCACCCTGGTCGAGCGGGTGGGCGCGGCGATCTCCCGGGGGTGGGAGGCGCTGGAGTCGGCCGCCCGCCGCCAGGCGGCGGAGGACGAGCTGCGGGCCCGGATCGCCCAGCAGTCCACGGTGGTGCACCTGGGCGAGGAGGCCCTCGTCGTCGACGACGTGGGCGACCTCATGCGCTCGGCCGTGGACGCGGTGGCGCGGACGCTGGGCGTGCAACTGGCCGAGGTCCGGCTCACCGGGGCGCCGGGGAGCGGATGTGGCGGTACGGCGTGATCCCGGAGACGGTCCCGTCGGGGGTGGGCGTGCCCGCGGAGGGGGTCGCGCCGGTCCGTGCCCCCGAGTCGCTGCTGCGCCTGGTCCGGCAGACCGAGGAGCTGTTCGCCCGCACCCTCGGGCAGGTGCGCCTCGAGGTGTGCCCGCCCGCCGATCCCCTGCCCCCGGTGCCCATCGACCCCGGGCAGCTCGAGCAGGTCCTCGTGAACCTCGTCGTTAACGCCAGGGATGCGATGCCCCGCGGGGGCCGGATCACCGTGGAGACCTCGGTCATCGACGTGGGGTGGCGCGCCGTCGGTGGGGAGCTGCGGCTGCGCCCGGGGCGGTACGTCGTGCTCGCGGTCACCGACACCGGCACCGGCATGCCGCCCGAGGTGGTCGCGCACGCCTGCGAGCCGTTCTTCACGACCAAGCCGAAGGGCGGCGGCACGGGGCTGGGGCTCGCCACCGTGCACGGCATCGTCACCGCGGCCGGCGGCGACCTGAGCATCTACTCCGAGATCGGGGTGGGCACGACCGTGCGGGTGTAGCTGCCGGCCGCGCTCGGCGTACCCGTCCCGCGGTCCTCGGAGACGCCGCCGAGCCCGCCGGTGCGCCGCGCGCGGGCCCGGGGGGAGCACGTGCTCGTCCTCGACGACGACCCCGCGGTCCGCACCGCGCTCACCGAGGTGCTCACCGCCGCCGGCTACCGGGTGTCCGCGGTCGCGACGGGGACCGAGGCACTCGCCCGGGTCGCCGCCGGCGCGCTGCCGGAGATCCTCGTCACCGACGTGCTGTTGCCGGGCCTGTCCGGCCCCGAGGTCGCGGCCCGGCTCAAGCGGATCCGCCCCGGCGTCGCGGTCGTGTTCGTCTCCGGCTACAGCGCGACCGCGCTCGCCGAGCGCGACCTCGTCGCCGCGGACTCCGCGTTCCTGCAGAAGCCGTTCAGCACCGACGAGCTGCTGCACGCGGTGGAGGAGGTGCTGGCCGCCCGGCGGCGGTAGCGGCGCTAGCGTGGGCGCGCCATGAGCACCCTCTCCGGGCACCTCACCGGGACCGTCGGGCCGACGCTGCTCGCCGAGCAGCTGCGCCACCCCACGGTCGTCGGCCTCGCCGCGGGCGAGCTGCCCGACCGGGTGTTCCGCTCGTGGGTGGAGCAGGACTACCTGTTCCTGCTCGACTTCGTGCGGGTGTTCGCGCGCCTCGCTTGGCAGGCGCCGGACGGCCACCTCGGTGACCTGGTGGACCTGGCCCACGCGACGTACCACGACGAACTGGCGCTGCACCGCTCGCTCGCCGCCGAGTTCGACGCGAACCTCTTCGACGCGATCAAGGGGCCGGCCTGCGCGGCGTACACCTCGTTCCTGCTCGACGCGGCCGCCGACTATGCCGAGGGCCTGGCCGCGCTGCTGCCCTGCATGTGGGGCTACTCCGAGCTCGGGCGCACCCTGGCCCGCACCCCGCCCACCGAGTCGCGGTACGCCCGGTGGGTCGCGACCTACGCCGACCCCGGGTTCGCCGCGCTGGCCGAGCGCTGCGCGGTGATGCTCAACGAGGCTGCGCCCGATCCGGCGCGCGCCGAGGCGCTGTTCCGGGAGGGGATGGCGCACGAGCTCGCGTTCTGGGACGTGCCGTGATGCGCGCGCACCCGCCCGATTTGCCCGGCTTTTCTCAACATCGGCAACCGCCGAGCGGAGGAGGTGACTCCCGATGAGCTGCGCCGAGGGCCTGGTGGCCGGTGAGGGCGAGCTGTGGGCGAGCCTGGCGGCGCACCCGTTCGTGCTCGCGGTCGGCGACGGGTCGATGCCGGCGGAGGCGTTCGACCGGTGGCTGATCGCGGACCACACGTTCGTCGTCGGCTACCGCCGGTTCGTCGCCCAGCTGGTCGCGGCCGCGCCCGACGAGCCGACGCGCGACCTGCTCGCCGGTGACCTCGCGGTGTTGCAGGGCGAGCTGGACCTGTTCCGGTCGCAGGCCGCGGCCCGCGGGCTCGACCTCGGCACCGAGCCCGGGCTGATCGCGCTGGGCTACACCGGGTGGCTGCACGCCACCGTCCTCGAGGGGTTCCCGGTCGCGCTCGCGGTGCTGTACGGCGGGGAGCGCGCCTACTACGACGCCTG
>DATGDX010000325.1:0-2497 GCA_035310665.1 Mycobacteriales bacterium
ATGGGCCCCGGTGGCGAGGAGGTGGCCGAGCGGCTCGCCGAGAAGGGGCTGTCGGTCGTCGGCATCGACAGCCATCTCGTGGGCGGGGAGTGCCCGTACTACGGGTGCGTGCCCAGCAAGATGATGGTTCGCGGCGGCGACCTGCTCGCCGAGGCGCGCCGGGTGGATGGCATGGCCGGGCACGCGACCGTGGCCACGGACTTCGCGCCCGTCGCACGCCGCATCCGCAGCGAGGCGACCGACGACTGGGACGACCGAGCCGCGGTCGAGCGGTTCGAGAAGCTCGGCGGGACGTTCGTGCGCGGCCGCGGGGTGCTCGACGGGCCGCGGCGGGTGCGGGTCGGGGACCGGGGGATCACGGCCCGACGCGGGGTCGTCCTCGGGACCGGGACCAGCCCCGTCGTGCCGCCGATCCCGGGGCTGGCGGACGCGCCGTACTGGACGAACCGGGAGGCGGTGCAGGCGGAGAGGGCGCCGCACTCGCTCGTCGTGCTCGGCGGCGGGGCGATCGGGCTGGAGATGGCCCAGGCGTTCCGCCGGTTCGGCAGCGCGGTGACGGTGGTGGAGGCGCTCGACCGACTGCTGTCACCCGAGGAGCCCGAGGTCGATGCGCTGCTGCGGCGAGTGCTCGGGGACGAGGGCATCGACATCCGGGTGAGAGCCCGGGCAGTCCATGTGACCACCCGTCCGGACGGTGTCGAGGTGACACTCGACGACGGGTCGTCGGTGCGGGGCGAACGGCTGCTGGTCGCGACCGGTCGGCGGGCGAATCTGCGCGATCTCGGCTTGACGTCGCTCGGGCTGGACGGCGACGCCCGGTCGGTCCCGGTGGACGATCGGATGCGGGCCGCGGACGGCCTGTGGGCGGTCGGCGACATCACCGGTGTCGCCGCGTTCACCCATGTCGCGGTCTACCAGGCGCGGATCGCGATCAACGACATCCTCGGCCGCGACGGCCCGACCGCGGACTACACGGGCTTGCCCTGGGTGACGTTCACCGATCCGGAGGTGGGGCGAGTCGGAATGTCGGAGCGCCAGGCCCGCGAGGCGGGGCTGGCCGTACGCACCGGAATGGCTCCGGTCAGTGCGTCGACCCGGGGCTGGATCCACGGGCCGGGCAACGCCGGATTCATCAAGCTGGTCGCCGACGCCGACCGCGACGTGCTCGTCGGCGCCACGTCGGTCGGCCCATACGGCGGGGAGGTGCTCGCGATGCTCGTCCTCGCGGTGCACGCCCGCCTGCCGGTCGCCGCGCTACGGACGATGATCTACGCGTATCCGACCTTTCACCGCGGGGTGCTCGACGCGCTCGCGGACCTCGACAGCTGAAACTCGTACCAGACGGCAGCAGGCAACGAAGGGACCGGCACATGAAAGCGATCGCGGTCTACCCCGGCAAGCCGATGAGCGCGCACCTCGTCGAGATGCCCAAGCCGTCGCGGGACGACGTTCCGCACGGACGCGGAGTTCTGGTCCGGGTGCTGCGCGTCGGGCTGGACGGCACGGACCGGGAGATCGACGCCGGGGAGTACGGCGTCGCGCCGGAGGGCTCCGACGTCCTCGTGCTCGGGCACGAGAGCCTCGGCGTCGTCGAGGAGGTTGGCGGCGGTCACGGAGTTCCAGCGCGGGGACCTGGTCGTCTCCCGGGTCCGGCGCCCCGGCAGCAGCCTGTACGACGCGCTCGACATGCCGGACCTCACGACCGACGACGAGTACTTCGAGCACGGCATCAGTCGCGTCCACGGCTTCCTCACCGAGTTCTACGTCGAGGACCCCCGTTACCTCATCCGGATTCCCCAGGGCCTGCGTGAGGTCGCCGTGCTGCTCGAGCCGACGAGCGTGGTCGAGAAGGGCATCACCCAGGCCTACGAGATCCAGCGGCGGCTCAAGGTGTGGCAGCCGGTCCGCGCCGCGGTTCTCGGCGCCGGCACCATCGGGCTGCTCGCCACGCTCGCCCTGCGCAACCGGGGGCTTGCGGTGACGACGTTCGGACTCGACCCCGCGCCCTACCTCAACTCCGACCTCGTCGAGGCCCTCGGCGCCAGGTACGTGAGCACCCAGGACCGAACCGTGCCCCAACTCGCCGAGGAGTACGGCCGGTTCGACCTCGTGTTCGAAGCGACCGGGTTCTCGCCGATCGTCTTCGAGGCGATGTGCGTGCTGCTCGACAAAAACGGGATCATCGTCCTGTCGAGCGTCACCGGCGGCATGCGGAGCACGCAGATCCCCAGTGACGCGCTGAACCTCGACTTCGTGCTCGGCAACAAGGTGATGGTCGGCACCGTGAACGCCAACCGCGAGCACTTCGAGGCGGGGGTGCGCGACCTGGCGATCGGACAAGCGCAGTACCCGGGCTGGCTGGTGCGCCTGCTTACCCATCGGGTCGAGGGGCTGGAGCGGTTCCGCGAGGCCCTCGACCTGCTTGGCACGCACGGGGTCGTCAAGGCGTACGTCGAGGTCGTCACCGACGAGAACGGCTGACTGGTCGAGCGCCCCC
>DATGDX010000326.1:0-4666 GCA_035310665.1 Mycobacteriales bacterium
CGAGCACGGCCACGGCGAGCTCCCAGCTCCGGGTGACGGCGAGACCCACGAGTGCCCCGGCGTACACGAGGAACGCCACGGCGATCAGCGCGTCGAGCGACAGCCACCGGCGCAGCCGCGGGAGAACCAGGGCCGCGGCCAGCCACAGCCGACGGAAGATCGGCGACCGCAGGGGGGCCCACGCGCCCGTGGCCGCTTCCTCCGTAGTCACGACCCCTCCCGGGCGTCCCGATGGCGATGCTCTCCAAGGTGGCTCTCGAGGCGGCTCTCCAGAGCGCATCCCCCGCGAGCGACGAGGGCGAAACACCGAGCGGCGTGCCGGCGGCCGCGAAACATCCCGCTCGTCCCGGTGCACGTGGCTCGTCCGGCCGGGGACTTTGGCCCTCGCTCGGCGCGGAGGGCGAGGGGTACGGTCGCGCCAGCCGCCGTCGAGCGGGGTGGGAATCCCCGGGACCTGGGAGGTCTCGTTGGCGCCAGGGGACGAGCCGCCGGTGGCGGGTGCCGTGGTCGCCGGCTCCGGTTCCGCGGGTTCCCCGGGCGGTCCCGAGCAGTGGGAGTGCGACGTCGTGCTCGCCGACGGCGGCACCGCCCACCTGCGGCCGGTGCGGCCCGAGGACGCGGACACGCTCGTCGAGCTCTTCGGCCGGTTGTCGCCCGAAACCATCCTGATGCGGTTCTTCTCGATGAAGCGGACGCTGACCGACCGCGAGCTCGAGCGGTTGACTCGCGTCGACTACCACACCCGGATGGCGCTCGTCGCCCTGATCGGCGACGAGCTGGTGGGTCTGGCGGGCTACGACCGGCTGGAGGGGACCGAGGAGGCGGAGGTCGCGTTCCTCGTCGAGGACGTCCACCACGGCAGGGGGCTCGGCACGCTGATGCTCGAGCACCTGGCGGTGATCGCCTCGCAGCACGGGATCGCACGGTTCGTGGCCGAGACGTTCGCCCGCAACCGCAAGATGCTCGGCGTCTTCCGGGCCGCCGGGTTCACCGTGAGCAGCGGCGTCGACGAGGAGGACGTCGCGTGGGTGGAGTTCGCGATAAGACCTACCGACGCCACGATCGCCGCGATCGAGGACCGGGAACGCCGAGCCGAAGCGCGCGCGATGGCCCGACTCCTGTCCCCGCGGGCCATCGCCTTGATCGGGATGGACGGCGAGTTCAGCGGCTTCGGGCGGGAGCTGCTGCGCAAGCTCATCGACGACTTCCAGGGCAGCGTCTACCCGGTGCACCCGACCGCTCGCCAAGTCGCCGCCGTCCACGCCTACCCGTCGGTGCTCGACGTCCCGGACGACGTGGACCTCGCGATCATCCTGGTCCCACCGCCCTCGGTCGCGCAGGCCGTCCGGGAGTGCGCCGAGAAGCGGGTGCGCGCGTCGGTCGTCGTGACGCCCACCGTCGCCGACGGCGCCCGGACGTCGGCGGCGACGCAACGCGAAGTCGTGGCGCTCGCCCGCCGCGGCGGCATGCGGGTGGTGGGGCCGGGATCCCTGGGCCTCGTCAACACCGCGGCCACGTCCGGGATGAACGCCACGATCGGTGCGAACCGTGTTCCTCCTGGACCGCTCGGGTGCCTGTCCCAGTCGGGGGCCCTGGGCGTCGCCATGCTCGAACGCGCCGCCGAGCCCGGTCTCGGGGTCTCCACGTTCGTCTCCACCGGCGCGCAGGCGGACGTCTCCAGCAACGAGCTGCTGCAGTACTGGGAGGGGGATCCCGCCACCGCCGTCGTGCTGCTCTACCTGGAGTCGTTCGGCAACCCCCGCACCTTCGCCCGTGTCGCGCGGCGCGTCTCCCGCCGCAAGCCGATCGTCGCGGTGCAGAGCGGGCGGGCGCGCGCAGGGAGCGCCGCACCGGGGGCGGGGTCGGACGGGTCGGCGCCCAGGAACCCGGACGTCGCCGTCGACGCCCTGTTCCACCAGGCCGGGATCATCCGGGTCGACACGTTCGAGCAGCTGTTCGACGTGGCCACCCTGCTGGTCACGACGAGGCTCCCGTCGGGACGCCGCGTCGCCGTCGTGAGCAACTCGACGGGACTGGGCAACCTCGGAGCCGACGCGTGCGACGGAGCGGGGTTGCTGGTCCCGGAGCTCCCCGCGCCCACCCAAGCCGTGCTCACGGCCGGCCTCTCCACGGCCGAGTCGGTCCGCAACCCCGTCAACCTGTCGTTCGCCGCGCCCGGCGCCGACTACGAGACCGCGATCCGCGCCGTCCTCACCGGCGGCGGTGTCGACGCGATGCTGGTCCTGTTCTCCCCAGCGTCGCGGACCGCCAGGTTCGACGAGGTCGAGGACGCGATCGCGCGGGCGAGCGGCGATTTCGACGTGCCGATCCTCGCGAGCTTCCTCGGGGCCCGACCCGGGAAGCCGGGGACCTTCCCGGTGTTCTCGTACCCCGAGTCCGCGGCGCACGCCCTCGGCCGGGTGAGTTCGTACGCCGAGTGGCGGCGGCGGCACGCCGGCGTCGTGCCCGTCCTCGACGGCATCGCGGCCGAGCAGGCCCGGCTGATCGTCGACGCCGCTCTCGCGGCCGAGCCGGCCGGCACCCTGCTCGCGGCCGGCCCCGCCGCCTCGCTGCTGTCCCACTACGGCATCGACGTCGTGCCTGGGGCGTGGGCGACGTCGGCGGAGGAGGCGATCGCGGTCGCGGACGCGATCGGGTACCCCGCCGTGCTCAAGGCCGCGTCCCCGCGGCTCCTGCACCGGCGCGACGTCGGCGGCGTTCGTCTCGCGCTGTCCTCACCGGAGGACGTCGCGGGGGCGTACGCCGCGATCGCGAGCTCGCTGGGGGAGGCGCTGGACGGCGTGCAGGTGCAGCGGATGGTGCCGCAGGGTGTCGACACCACCGTCGGCGTCGTGCAGGACCCCTCGTTCGGACCGCTCCTCGTGTTCGGCCTGGCCGGGGTCGAAGCCGAGCTCCTCGGCGACCGGAGTTTCCGGATCCTCCCGCTCACCGACGTGGACGCGCGTGACCTGATCATGTCGGTGAAGGGCGCACCCCTGCTCTTCGGCTACCGCGGCGCCCCGCCGGCGAACGTCGCCGCCCTCGAGCAGCTGCTGCTCCGGGTCGCCCGCCTGATCGACGACATCCCGGACATCGCCGAGCTCGAGCTCGACCCGGTGATCGTCAACATCGACGGTGCCTTTCCGATCAACGCCCGGCTTCGGCTCGTGCCCGCCCGCCCCCAGCCCGGGCTTCCCTACCGCCGGCTCGAGTAGGCGGCCGCGTCCCGATGAGGTCGACATGAGCGTCCAGGCGAGGGTCGGACACGAGGGTCCAGATCAGGTCCAGACCCGGGTCCGGGCGAGGGTCCGGTCGAACCGACGCGCACACCGTGCGCGCCCGACGCTGAGGAGGGTGGCGTGACCAGCGACAGCGACATCGCGACCGCGCTCGATCTGCCTGCGCAGCTGGACCTGGCCGCGGTTCACCGCATCGTGGGGGAGGACATCCCCTACGGGACGTGGGTGTGCGACCGGTCTGGTGGCCTCGTCTACGTGAGCGATTCGTTCCTCGACCTCGTCGGGATGACCCTCGAGGAGTGCCGGGAGTTCGGGTGGTCGAGCCGGCTTCCGCCGGACCGCGTCGAGCGCACACTGACGGACTGGCGCCATTGCGTGGCGAACGGATCGCAGTGGGATTACGAGTACCTGATCCGCGGTGCGGACGGGGAGTACCGCGTCGTGCACAGCCGGGGGATCCCGGTGCGTGGCGGGGCGGGCCAGGTCCTGGCCTGGGTAGGTCTCCACCTCGACGTCACCGAGCGGAAGCGGACCGAGGCGGAGCTGGCGAGCCTCATGAGCGAGCTCGGACGCCTGACGGTGCCGTCCCGGACGCGCCCGGCGGGAGAGGCGCTGCATGCCGTGGCGAGCAGCGCCTGCGAGGCGGCGCAGGCCTACTTCAGCTGCGACCGGGTCTCCCTGTGGCGCCGCACCGACCGGCTCCCACTCCTCGTCGCCCGCGTCCCTCCCGGTGCCCCGGCCCCCCACGACGTCGACCTCGCGGCGCTGCCCCACCTGTGGGACGAGCTGGCGACGCTGCGTCCGGTGCTCGTCGGGCAGGGCGGCCGCGTCCCGGACGCCGCGGAGGGCGGGTGCCTGACGCGGTCGCGGGTGCGGACGCAGCTGCGGCTTCCCATCTCGATCGACAGCACCGCCGACGCTTTCTTCGCCCTCGACTGGACGCAACCGGGGGCGGTGTTGGCGTCCCGGACGCTGGCCCTCGCCCAGGACTTCGCGGCTCGAGCCGCCGACGTGCTCGCCGACGCGTGGCGCGCCGACGAGCGTCGCCAGCGGGCACTGGAGATCAACGACAACGTGATCCAGGCACTGGTCCGAGCCAAGGGGGCGCGGGAGCTCGGCGTGGCCGACGAGCTCGACCGCGCCCTCGACGAGGCACTCGAGGCGACCCGACAGGTCATCGCGCACCTGCTCGCGGCGGAGGGCGGGACGGAGTTCGCGCCCGGGCAACTCGTGCGGGGGTCCAAGCCCCCCGGTGCGGCACCGGTGGCCGCCGAGTCACCGGGCCAGGCCCGCGTGCTGCTCGTCGACGACCAGCCCGCCTACCGCGCGCTGCTCCGGCACACGCTGCGCGCCGAGCGCCGCTTCGTCGTCGTCGGCGAGGCCTCCGACGGCGCGGAGGCGGTGTCCCTCGCGAGCTCGGTCGCCGC
>DATGDX010000327.1:0-4845 GCA_035310665.1 Mycobacteriales bacterium
CCCGCGCACCCGCCCGGCGGGAAAAGCACTTGTTTCAAGTGCTGATGCTCCTGCTCCGTCAGGCTCACATTCACGTATCCGCCAATGCTGCTCGAGCCCGTGGTCTTCCGGCACGATGCCCTCGAGCTGTCTCGCAAGCCGTGGTCTATGAGACTTCGTCGAGTGCCCAGCGGGAGTGCCGCGGCGGCCCTCGACCGCCCCGCCGCCGAGGGCGGTTCGGTCGTGGTCGTCGCCGACGCCGCGTTGCGGCCGGTGCAAGCGCTGCTGCGGTGGGACCCGGCCTGGCACGCCGCACGCGAGCTCGCCGACGGGACGACCCTCGGCGTTCTGCCGGCCACCCGCTTCGCCCTCACCGGCACTCCGAGCGCGCTCGGCGCCCTGCTACCTGTCCGCAGCGCCCGCCTGACGCCGCTTCCCCTTGACGCCGTTCCCGGGCCCGGTGGTCACCCACCGTTTTGGTGGGGGTCGTCGTCTGTCTGCGCCTCCAAGAAGTGCGCGGCGCGGCGGAAGGTCTCGGGAAGCCGGGTCAGCAACACAGCCATCGTGTCCGCGAACTGCCGATAGCGCTCGGCCCACGCCGCCATCTGCTCGGCGAACTCGCGCTGCAGCCGGGCCCACCTCGCCATCTGGTCGGCCAGGTCCCGCTGATAGTCGACGAACAAACTCAGCGGCTGCACCGCGAGCCCGGCGTATCCGGTAAGCCCGTGCAGCAGGTCGCGCACCGGCTGGGGCAGCTCGTCGGCTCGGCGCGCCGCCCGCAGCAGGGGGTTCGTCTCCAGCAGGGAGTGCATGAGCTCGTTGAGCCGGGCGAGCATCTCCTCCTGCATGCGGCCGAACCCGCCGGCCGGCTGCTCACTCATCGGCTTCTCCTTTCCGCAACTCTGCTGGTGCTGGGGCGCACCCAAGCCGGGCCCTTGATCCGGGCAGGCGAGCAACGGGGAGCATGCGCGTCCCCGCGCCTTGGCGACGCCACGCCGATTGGGCTCGCTGCGCTTCCCGCGACCCAAGCCTCTCGCTGTCGCCAATTCGACTGAGCGCCCCGTCATCCTTACCCGGGCTGGCCCTAGGGAAGGATCTCTCGTACCGTCGCGCGCTATGGCGATCAGCAACGGCGGTTCTCCGCTCAAGCCCACCACCACCACTCCCCCGGTTCGCCGTTCGCGCGCTCCCACGAGGCCGGCCGTACCACCGCCCGGTGCTACCCCAGGCCCAGGCGGCTGAGAACGCCGGCCCACTGGAGCAGGTGCCGGTCGGGCAGGAACCGCTCGCTGACTCGCTGTTGCGCCGCCCGGCCGAGCCGGTTCGCCAGGTCAGGATCATCCAGCAACCGCCGCAGGGAGGCCCCGAACCCGTCCAGGTCGGTCGGGTCCCCGAGCAGCAGCCCGTGCTCCTCGTGGACGATCTGGTCCCGGATTCCGCCGACCGCCGTGGCGACGACGGGTCGTGCCTTCCACATCGCCTCGGAGACGGTGAGCCCGAATCCCTCCATGAGGCTCTTCTGCACCACGATCGCCGCGAAGCGCTGGATCGCGTTGACGATCGCCGCGTTCTCCTCGACGTCGTGCATCGGCAGCGACACCAGCGAGCAGCGGCGGCGCGCCTGCTCGGGCAGCCTGCCCCACGCGGCGGCGCACTCGGCGAGCACCTGCTGATCCTCCGGGTCGTCGGCGACGCGCTCCACGCTCGGCCCGACGAGGTAGAGGTGCGTGTCGTCGTACCCGCCGCGCAGCGCGACCCCCGCCGCGAAGCCCTCGAGCACCCCCTGCATGTCCTTCAGCCGGTCCCACCGGGAGACCTGCACGACCAACCGGGTGCCCAACGGCGGAGGGCTGCCTTCGCGGATCACCGTCGCCTGCCGCTCGACGACGCCGATCGCGCCGTCCTCCCGGCGGAACGTCGGGGCCCCCGCCGCGGGGCGCCCGGCGAGCAGCCCGGTCTGGACGAGGATCGCGAGCAGGGTGTCGTCGTTTATCGGCTGGTTCTTCGCGGAGAGCGGGTCGATGGACGGGGGGATCACCACCAGCCGGTCCCGGTCGATCCACTTCGGCGCGTAGCTCTCGCGGGAGAACACGTGGACGTCGGCGGGCTCGAGGTGGGGGCGCAGGAACTCCCAGGCCCGCTCGGTCCAGGCGTCGGACTCGTCCTTGCCCACGTGGCAGCGCCACACCACGGGAACGCCGAGGTCCTCGCGGATCCGTGACAAGCCGGCGGTCTGCGGGTCGTGCAGGATCACGACGTCCCCCGGCCGCACCCGCTGCCGCAGCTCTTTCAGGTTGGTCTCGGTGACCTCCTGGTAGATGTGCTGCTCGGCCCGTCCGAGTTCGCCCCCGTCCCCCGGGCTGCCGTGCAACCAGTTGTGGATGCGTTTGGTGATCGCGAAGAAGTCGGGAGAGGCTTCGGCGACCAGCCACCGGCTGTCCACACCGGCGCTCGTGGCGTAGGCGACGAGCTGGGCGAGCATCTCCGCGACGCCGCCCCCGGTGGCCGTGGAGTTCACGTTCCACAGCACGCGGCCGGCCATCACCTCCCGCTCCCGGGCCGCCCGGGCCAGGAGGGCGGCTTGCCGCTCGGCCCCGATGTGGCGGGCGAGCCGGCTGATGTCGAGAAGACGGACCTGCACCTGGAACACGCGCGCATGCTGTCACCTCGGCGACCCTCCTGTCGTGGTTTGACCGCAACGGCCGCGGCTGCGTCCCGGTTGCCGGCCGGACGGTCCGACGGCGTGGCCGCGGAAACCGTTGGGCATCGTCGGCGCGGCGTACGACACTGGTGTCATGGGACGGGGGGCAGCGCGCGCCGATCTCGTCGGTCGCGACCGCGAGCTGGCCGCGCTCACCGCCGGGCTGTCCCGAGCCGCCGACGGTTACCCGGGCGCCGCGTTCGTCTCGGGCGAGTCGGGGATCGGCAAGACCAGGCTGGTCGCGGAGTTCGCCCGGCGGGCGACCCAGGCCGGGGCCAGGGTGATCGTCGGCGGCTCCGTGGAGATGTCCGGCGGCGAGCTGCCCTACGGCCCGATCGTCGACGCGCTGCGCCCGTTGAGCCGCAGTCCGCTGCGTGAGGAGCTCGCCCCGTTGCTGGCCCCGACGCACGAGGAGCTGGGACGGCTGCTGCTGGCACCCGGCGAGGATCCCGGGCAGGCGGGTGCGAGCACCGGGGCGCGGGCCCGGATCTTCGAGCTCGCCCTCGAGCTGCTCGGCAGGTTGGGGGACCTGAGCCCCGTCGTGGTGATCCTCGAGGACCTGCACTGGGCGGACCGGACGAGCCTCGATCTGCTCGCGTTCGTGATCCGCAGCCTGTGCCAGCAGCGGGAGGCGTTCGGGGAGGCGGCCCGCGATCGGGTGTACATCGTGGGCACCTACCGCACCGACGAGCTGCGCCCGGACAACGCGCTCGGGCTCGCGCTGCCGGAGCTCGCCTACCGCGGGGTGGTCGAGCTGCTCCCGCTGACCCCCCTCACTCGCGGGGAGATGGACGCGCTCCTGCGCCAGCTGCTCCCGGCCGAGCCCCCGCCCGGCTTCGTCGACACCGTCCTCGACCGCTGCGAGGGCAACCCCTTCTTCGCCCAAGAGATCGTCGCCGACGCGGGCGACGACGCCGGCGCGGGCGTCGGCGCAGGGGTTCCGGAGAGCCTGCGACAGTTGGTGCTGCGCCGCATGGCTCGCCTGTCGCCGGACGCGCGGGACACGCTGCGGATCGCCGCCGCGATCGGCCGCCGCGCGAGTCACACCCTGCTCGCCACGGTTTCGGACCTCCCGGAACGCCGGCTGCTGCCGGCGCTGCGCGAAGCCGTCGAGCACGGCCTCGTCACATCCGACGCCGACACCCGCTCCTACCACTTCCGGCACGCGATCGCGCAGGAGGCGTTGTACGACGAACTGCTCCCGGGGGAGCGCGTCGTGCTGCACCGGGCGATCGCCGAGGCGCTGGAGAAGGATCTCGAAACGGCGAACCGGCACCCGGTCGAGCTCGCGGAGCTGGCGCACCACTGGTACGCCGCGCACGACCCGTCCCGCGCGCTCACCGCGACGATCGACGCGGGTCGCAGCGCGGCCGGGGTGCACGCGTTCGCCGAGGCGCACCAGCAGTTCGAGCGCGCGGTGCGGCTGTGGTCGACCGAGGCCGAGGCCCGGGAGGACCTGCCCGGTGACGCGGTGGGGCTGCTGCGGGAGGCCGCCGAGGCCGCGCACGGGGCCGGGGTGGTCGAGCGCGCGATCGAGCTCGTGCGCGAGGCGCGCGCCGCGGTCGACGACGCTGGCGAGCCCGCCGCCGCCGCGCTGCTGGCGGAGCGGCTGGGGCGCTACCTGTGGGAGTACGGCGACGTCGCGGGCTCGCTCGCGGCCGACGAGGAGGCCGCCCGGCTGCTGGAGGGCCAGCCCCCGTCGGCGCTGCACGCCCGGGTGCTCGCGGCGCACGCCACCGCGCTGTTCCTGAGCGGCCAGTCGCCGGCCGCGTTGGAGCGCTCCGCGCAGGCGATCGCGGTCAGCCGCGAGGTCGGGGCCCGTGCCGAGGAGGCCTACGCACTCACCGCGCTGGGCGTCAGCCGGGCGGGCACCGGCGACGTCGAGGGCGGGCTCGCCGCGCTGGTCGCCGCCCGCGACCTCGTCGTCGAGGTGGGAACCCTGGAGGACGTCTGCCGGGTCTACGCCAACCTCACCTACGTGCTCACCAACGCCGGACGCCTCGAGGAGTCGCTGAACGAGGCGTACGCCGGGATGGCGCGGGTGCGCGCGCTGGGCACGAGCTGCGCCGCGGGCGGGGCCACGCTCGTCAACGCCTGCGGGACGCTGTTCCTCCTCGGCCGGTGGCGGGAGGCGGTGGTGCTGGCACACGACGCACCGCAGCAGC
>DATGDX010000328.1:0-3658 GCA_035310665.1 Mycobacteriales bacterium
CACGCCTCGTCCCTGATCCCCGGCCTCGCCAGCCTGCCGCGGTGCTCGCCCGGGCCAAGGGAAAAACCGCCCTTGACCGGGGCTGCGCTCCACGGCATTCAACGGCCCACGGGAACCAGGAAAAAGAATGATCAGGACGCCCCGCCAGGCAGCTGGTAGCAGCGTTGACCTCGCGCCGCCCCTTGACAGCAGGTGCCTCCATATCAGTTAGGGCGAGGCCGTCGTCGGTTCGGCGCAGCCGGCTCAGCATCCCGATTCTCCGTAGTCCTTGTTGACGAAAAACGTCCGCGTCTCCGCGGTGACCGCTGGTGCGTCCCCACGCTCCCGGGCCCGGAGGGACAAGCTTGTGCCAACGACGCGGATCGCGCCCAGGTCAGCACCCGTCACGGGTACCGACGGGATATCCACGAGCTGTTGCTTCGTCGCGTCGCTCGGATCCGGCTGGTTCCGAGAAAACGAGAACACGTCGGTGCGGCGGAGGCCGCGTGCCAAGATTCGCTGCCGCATGGAGCTCCCGCCCGGCGTGAACTGTTCGACGAGCGTGCCATCGGGCTTTGCCCAATAGCGCATGGTCGAAAGCCCGTTCTGGCATGACGAGTCTAGCGTGCTCCAGAACAGCACCATGCTCCGGTTGGCTTCGGTGAACGCCGGCGCCTCGTTCGGTCCGGTCACCGCCGTGCGCAGTCCGCGGCCCACTGCCTCGAGCGGCCCCGCCGCGTCATTTGTTGCTTCGACTCGAGCCCTGTTGTCATCGCTGACCCGCAACCCGCTGACGTAGCCGACGGTAGCGAGGCTGAGCACGATGCCAAGCAGCGTGGTCGTCACGAGCAGCTCGACGAGAGTGAATCCCTCGTCATTGCGTCGAGTCATCGCGCGACCAATGCCACGGACTCTGCGGCCTTTCCAGGCGTGAGCGTCACAGCCTCTGCCGTCCAGCCGGCATCAAGTTGCCAGGTGCCGTACGGCAGGGACACCTCAAGCCTGCCCCCGCTTGTGGTGGTGTCGAGCGCCAGTGTCGCGCCAGAAGGACAGCTCGCCGGGTCCGAGGCGTGCTTCGCGGTCCCCGGCACTCCGGCGGCCGCATTTGCGCTTCCGTTTCGCGTCACCGTCACGGCGACCGGAACCCCGGACACCGCAGTCGTGACGGACCCGCCAGGTGTGAGGGTGGCGTGAGGTGGCGTAGCGGGCTCCGCGTCACCGCAGGCCCCTGCCCACACTGCCACGCCGTCCCGCCGCGGAAACAGGTCTGTGGTATAAGGAAACGCGGGGACAGACAGCCGCTTGCGTTTTGTGAGATCGCCGTTGTTCGCGACGGTCACCGTTTCCGCTCTGAGGGGGACGGCGCCATACGACGTGAACGTCACGGCAACCGCCCGGTCGTACGTGAACGACACCCAAGCTGCTGTCGACGCGGCCGCTGTTACGGTCGCCGTCTGCGCGGGTGCGGGATCGTCGTTGATGTCGACGTATCCGGGCGTACCGAGGCGCACCGTGTAGGGTCCCGGGTCGACGAACGCGAAGAACGCGCAGCCCTCGGGCGTGGTCCGCTGCCTGGCGTGGTACCCGCCTTCTCCACCGTCACGAGGTGGTCGGGACTGCCGCGATTGTCGCGGTCGGTCACGCGCACCGCGATGTTGCCGGTCGCATAGGAGAAGGTTCCGAGAGCGGGAGTGAGCAGGGTATCGGCGTGGACCCGTGCCTTTCCGTTGGTGCCGGACCAGGTGACATCGACCGAGACCCGGAGGTAGGCGTTGTCCGTCGCTCCTGCTGCCGTCGTGCAGCTATCGGCGGTCGCGGTCGTCTTCGTCCACGTCGCGCTCCGCCGGATCGTGTACGTCGTCTCCCCGACCGTCCGCGTCGACGTCGACGAACCCTGTTCGAGCCGGACGACGGATAGCCGGCCTGCCTCCTCGCGTGCGGTCTCGAGCTCTCCGGCGGCGAGGCTCGCGGCGACCACCCGCGACCGGTTGTTCCGGCTGAGCGCGGTCGTGTTGAGGATGACGGCGGCGAGCGCGGCCGAGACGATCGCGAAGACGGTGAGCGCCACGACGGTCTCGACGAGCGTCAGCCCTTCGTCCCGATCACGCCAACGATCCACCGGTGCCCCCCGTCATGCGGTGCACCCCGTGTCATCGGCCGGGGGATCGGCGTGTTGAGCCTTTCGCATGCGCAGCCGTCTCGGGGTGATCGTCGGGGAGCGAAAGCACGATCCCACGCGGGGGCGATGTCCCCGACGATCACCCGGCGCGGTCAGCCGGGCGCAGCCGGGGGCTGGCGGGTTACGGGCCGGCGACCGCCGCCCAGCCCTTGGCGCGCTCGACCGCGGCCCGCCACCGCCGGTGCGCGCGATCGTCGCCCCCACGCCCGCCCGCGCCCGGGCCCGCCGGTTCGAACCGCCGGTCCAGCCGCCAGGTCTTCGCCAGCTCCTCCGTCGAGGACCACACGCCCGTGCCCAGCCCGGCGAGGAACGCCGCGCCGAGGGCGGTCGTCTCACGCACCGCGGGACGCGCGACGGGCGCGCCCAGCTGGTCGGCCTGCAGCTGGCAGAGCAGGTCGTTCGCGCTCGCGCCCCCGTCGACGGTCAGCTCCGGGACCGCGAGCCCGGCGTCGCTCGTCATCACGTCGACCACGTCGCGGACCTCGAAGGCGATTGCCTCGAGCGTCGCGCGCACCAGGTGCGCCCGCGTCGTCCCGCGCGTGATCCCGACGATCGTCCCGTGGGCGTCCAGGTCCCAGTCCGGCGCGCCGAGGCCGGTGAGCGCGGGCACGAACACGACCCCGCCACTGTCCGGGACGGTCCGCGCGAGCGCCTCGGTCTCCGCGGCGCTGCCGATGATCCCCAACCCGTCGCGCAGCCACTGCACTGCCGCGCCGGTGACGAAGATCGCGCCCTCGAGGGCGTAGACCAGCGCGCCGTCCGGCGTCAGCCACGCGACCGTGGTGAGCAGCCCGGCGCCGGAGCGCACCGGCTCGGTGCCCGTGTTGGTGAGCACGAACGATCCGGTCCCGTACGTGCACTTCGACTCGCCCGGCGCGAAGCACGCCTGACCGAACAGCGCGGCCTGCTGGTCGCCGGCGATCCCCGCGATCGGCAGGTCGAGGCCGAGGAACGCGCCGGGATCGGTGGTGCCGACGACGCCGTACGACGGCACGACCTCCGGCAGCGCGGCCGGCGGGACGGCGAGCAGCGCGCACAGCTCGTCGGACCAGGTCCCGGTGGTGATGTCGAACAGCAGCGTGCGCGACGCGTTGGACGCGTCGGTGACGTGCCGGCGCCCTGCGGTCAGCCGGGCGACGAGGTAGCTGTCCACGGTGCCGACGACCGAGCGGCCCTCACGGACCGCGGACCAGGTGCGCGGATCGTGCTCGGCGAGCCAGGTCAGCTTGGTGCCGGTGAAATAGGGGTCCAGGCGCAGCCCCGTCAGCGCGGCGATCCGCGGCTCGTGGCCGCCGTCCCGCAGCCACCGGCAGATCCCGCCGGTGCGCCGGTCTTGCCACACGATCGCGCGCCGGGGGGCGGCGAGCGACTCGCGGTCCCACACCACCGCGGTCTCGCGCTGGTTCGTGATCCCGACCGCGGTCGGGGTCGCGCCGGCGGCCTCCACGGCCGTCGCGCACGCCGCGAGCGTCGCCTGCCAGATCTCCTCGGGCGCGTGCT
>DATGDX010000329.1:0-9029 GCA_035310665.1 Mycobacteriales bacterium
GAACCCCTGCGCGACGGTCGCCAGGTCCTCCCGCGTCCCCAGCTGCCGGTCGACGACCTGGTCGGCCAGCGACGAGGCGGTCATCCGGTCGGCCCACGTCGAGGCCCACCACGCGCGGTCGCCCGGGGACGCGAAGCACCACGCGCTCGCGGAGCTCATGACCTCGGTGAACCCGGCCGGCAACGCCCACGACCGCAGCCGCCGCCCGGCGTCTGGCTCCCCGCCGTTGCCGCGGGCCACCGCGCAGTACAGCTCCCGCCACCGCGCGAGCCGCTCGTCCGGTGGATACCAGGTCATCGCGGCGTAGTCGCCGTCCCGGGCCGCCACCAGCCCGCCGGGCGGCACACCCGGCGCATCTCGGCGAGCGCACCCACCGGGTCGCGCAGGTGCTGGAGCACCTGGTGGGCGTGCACGACGTCGACGCTGTCGTCGGGCACGTCGAGCGCGGTGACGTCGCCGACCTCGAACGTCACCGAGGACACCCCTTCGGCCTGCGCGGCCGCGCGCGCCTGCCGCAGCGGCTCCTCCGCGCGATCCACGCCGACGACACGGCCGGGGGCGACGAGACGAGCGAGATCGAGCGTGATCGTGCCCGGTCCGCAGCCGACGTCGAGCAGGGTCTGGCCCGGCCGGAGGTGCGGCAGCAGGTACGGCGGAGTTCGCCGCCGTGTGCCAGCGGTGGGAGCGCAGGACGCTCTCGTGGTGGCCGTGGGTGTACACGCCGAGGCCGGTTACGCCGCCGCGGCGGCCGCGGCCGCGTCGAACCGGCGCACGACGAGCGCCGCCAGCGCGGGGTCGTCGCCGAGACATTCGGTGACCCAGCCGGCGCCGGCGGCGAGAGCGGTCGCGGCGACCGCGTCCGCGAAGAAGCCGGGGGCGAGCAGGTAGCGGGCGACCGCGACGGCCCGGTGCCCGGCGGCGCGCGCGCGGGCGACCGCGGTCGCGACGTCCGGCGCGGCGGCGGACGCGAAGGCGGCCCGGACCGGTACGCCGAGGATCCGCGAGACGTCCTCGGCGACGGTGTGGACCTCGTCCGCGGCACGGGGATCGGAGGACCCGGCGGCCGCGAGCACCACGGCGTCCAACGGCGGGGCGTCGGCGTCGACCCGCCGCCCGGCACCGGCCTGCACAAGCCGGCGCGCCACGAGCCGGGGCAGCGCCGGGTCGGGGCCGAGCGGCGACGCGATCGTGGTCGGGCCGCCGGCCGCGGCGGCGGCCCGGGGCAGGTCGACGCGGACGTGGTAGCCGGTGGACAGCAGCAGCGGCACGACCACCGACGGGGTGCTCACCTGCGCCAGCACCTCGGCGAGCGACGGGACGCCGACGTCGACCCACGCCGTACGGACCTCGAGGTCGGGCCGGGCGGCGCGCACGCGCTCGCACAGCCGCCCGACGACGGCGCGGCCACGGGGGTCGCGGGTCCCGTGCGCCGCGGCGACGAGGACCGGGCGGCTCAGGCCAGCGGGGTGGCTCATACCGGCAGGGCGGCGTGCCGGGTCGCGGCCTGGGCGGCGTACAGCGCGTCGCGCAGCCGAACGACCTCCCCGACCACGACGACCGCGGGCGGCCGCACGTCACCGGCGGCCGCGTCCGCCCCCACCGCCGCCAAGGTCGACGTGAGCACCGTCTCGTCCGGGGTGGTGCCCGACATGATCACACCGACGGGGGTCGTCGGCGGGCGACCGGCGCGCACGAGTTCGGCCGCGATCAGGTGCAGGTGCGTGACGCCCATGAGGACGACGATCGTCCCCCCGCCCCGGGCCAGCCCCGCCCAGTCCACGGTGCTCGCCGGGTCGCCCGGCGCGACGTGGCCGGAGACGACGGTGAACTGCTGGCTGACCCCGCGGTGGGTGACGGGGATTCCGGCGGCGGCGGGCACCGCGACCGCGCTGGACACCCCCGGCACCACCTCCCAGTCGACGCCGGCCGCGGCGCACGCCGCCGCCTCCTCCCCGCCGCGCCCGAAGACGAACGGGTCGCCGCCCTTGAGCCGCACCACCCGCCGCCCGGCCGCCGCGGACGCCACCATGCGCTCGTTGATGACCTCCTGGGCCACCGACCGCGTGTGCGGGCGCTTGCCGACGTCGACGACCTCCACGCCGGGGGGCAGCTCCGCGAGCACCGCGGGCGAGACGAGGTGGTCGACAAGCACCAGGTCCGCGTGCCGCAGCAGCCGCCACCCGCGGCGCGTGATCAGCTCGGGGTCGCCCGGTCCCGCGCCCACGATCGCGACCCACCCGCCGGGACCGCCCGCCACGCTCACCGCGTCGCCACCTTCTCGTCGTCGCACGCACCCGCCGCCTCCGGCTCGTGCGCCAGCCGGTAGCCGCGCTTGACGATCGTCTGCACCAGCCGCGGGTCGCCGAGGCCCGTCCGCAGCCGGTTGACCGCCATCTCCACGGCGTGCTCGTCGGCGCTGTCGGCCGGCAGGCAGTCGAGCAGCTCCTGCCGGGTGCACACCCGCCCCGGCTGGGCACTGAGCGCGCGCAGCAACGCCATTTGCGCCGGGGGGAGCGGGACGAGCTGCCCGTCGAGCAGGACCGCGTGACCGCGAAGCTCCAGCCGGTGTCCCGCAACGTGCACCCGGCGCGCGCGCCCGGCGGGCAGCGCGGCGACGACCTCCCGCACGAGCGCGCCGAGCCGCGCGCGAAACGGCTGCACGGTCGGAACCCCGAGCCGCTCGAGCGGGGCTGCGGTCACCGGTCCGACGCAGGCCGCGAGGACGTCCGCGCGCAACGCTTCGACCAGGGGCTCCCGCAGGCCGGCGTCCTCGGCGACGGAGACCAGCGAGGCCGCGGCGGGCGCGCTCGTGAACGTCACAGCGTCCACCTGCCGGCTGGTCACCATCTCCACCAGCCGCTGCAACGGCGCGACGTCGTCGGGTGCGACCCAGCGGTAGACCGGCACCTCCACGACCTCGGCCCCGGCCAGGCGCAGCGCCTCGACGAAGTCGGGCAGCGGCTCGCCGTGCAGCTGCACCGCGATGCGCGTGCCGCGCAGGTCGCGCCGCAGCAGGTGGTCGAGGACCTCGGCGGACGACTCGGACTCCGGCGACCACGCCTCGGTCAACCCCGCCGCCCGGATCGCGCCACGGGACTTGGGCCCGCGCGCGAGGACTTCCGCCGCACCGAGGCACGCGAGCAGCCGCTCGCCCAGCTCCCACCCGTCGGCGGCCTCGATCCACCCGCGAAGACCGATGCCGGTCGTGACCACGAGCACGTCGAGCGGCGCGTCCAGGCAGGCGTGCGTGGCGCGGCGCAGCTCCGTGTCGTCGGCGAGCGGGACGATCAGGATCGCGGGCGCGAGGACGACCCGGGCGCCGTGGCGCTCGAGCAGCGCGGCGAGCTCGGTGCGCCGCCGCGCCGCGGTCACCGCGACGGTGAACCCGGCGAGCGGCGACGGCTCGGCGGCCACCCCGGATCCGACCACAGGCTCGGTCACGGGTTCGCTCACGCGCTCGGTCACGGGCCGGCGGGGACGGCGACCTCGACCACGCCGTCGCGCACGCGCGCCGGCAGCACCGGAACGGACACCGCCGCGTCGTCCAAACACCGCCCGGTCCGCAGGTCGAACACCTGCTTGTACATCGGCGACGCCACGGTCGGGACCCCGCCGCGACTGCCGACGATGCCCCGGGAGAGCACGTTGGCGCCGCTGAACGGGTCGCGATTGGTCACGACCAGGACCTCCCCGTCACTCGTGCGGAAGAGCGCGACCTGGCGGCCTCCCACGAGCGCCGCCGCCCCGCGTTCCGGCAGCAGCTGATCGTAACGACACACGCCCACCCACTGGTCGAGCTCGGCGCGTTCGAGGACTGCTGTCATCCGGCGACCCCCAGGGTAGGCCCGGCGACCAGCACCGCGCGCTCCTGCGGCGAGGCCGGGCGCGGCTGACCGCGTTCGGTGACGAAGACGATGTCGGAGTCCGCGACGTCCGGTGCGTTGACGAACGACGTGAACCGGGCGAGCTTGTCCGGGTCCTGCAGCGCGTCGCGCCACTCGTCGGAGTACGACGCGACGTGGCGCTCCATCGCCGCGTCGAGGTCGGCGCAGATGCCGAGCGTGTCGTGGACGATCACGGCACGCAGGTGGTCCCATCCCCCCTCCAACGACTCGATCCACGGCGCGGTGCGCTGCAGCCGGTCGGCGGTGCGGATGTAGTATATGAGGAAGCGGTCGATGTAGCGGACGAGGGTTTCGGTGTGCAGGTCCTGCGCGAACAGCTGCGCGTGCCGGGGGCTGAACCCGCCGTTGCCGCCCAGGTAGAGGTTCCAGCCCTGCTCGGTGGCGATGACCCCGAAGTCCTTCCCGCGGGCCTCGGCGCACTCCCGCGCGCAGCCGGAGACCCCTGCTTTGATCTTGTGGGGGGCGCGCAGGCCGCGGTAGCGCAGCTCCAGCGCGATCGCGAGACCCACGGAGTCCTGCACCCCGTAGCGGCACCACGTCGAGCCCACGCACGACTTCACCGCGCGCAGCGCCTTGCCGTACGCGTGCCCCGACTCGAACCCCGCGTCCACCAGGCGGCGCCAGATCGCGGGCAGCTGCTCGACCCGCGCGCCGAGCAGGTCGATGCGCTGCGCTCCCGTGATCTTCGTGTACAGCCCGAAGTCCCGGGCCACCTCCGCGATCACCAGCAGCTTCTCCGGGGTGATCTCGCCGCCCGGGATCCGGGGGACCACCGAGTAGGTGCCGTCCTTCTGCAGGTTGGCCAGGTGGTGGTCGTTGGTGTCCTGCAGCGCGGCGCGCTCCCCGTCCAGCACGTGCCCGGTGCCGAGGCTGGCGAGGATCGAGGCGACCACCGGCTTGCAGATGTCGCAGCCCCGGCCGCGCCCGTGCCGCGTGACGAGCTCGGAAAAGGTCTGGATCCCGGTGGCCCGGACGATCTCGAACAGCTCGGCCCGGCTCACGTCGAAGTGCTCGCACAGCCCGCGGCTCGGCGCCACCCCGCAGTCCGCGAGCAGGCTCTTCAGCACCGGGACGCAGCTGCCGCAGCCGGTGCCCGCCTTGGTGCAGGCCTTGACCGCGCCGACGTCGGCGAGCCCGCGGCCGCGGATCGCCTCCGCGATCTCTCGGCGGCTGACGTTGTGGCAGCTGCAGACGGTCGCGCGGTCGGGCATGGCCAGGGGTGCGGGCACCGCGCCCGACCCCTCGGGCAGCACGAGGCGCGCCGGCTCGACGTCGAGGCGGGCGCCGACGAGGGCACGCAGCGCGGCGTACGCCGAGGCGTCGCCGACGAGCACGCCGCCGAGCAGCGTGCGGGCGTCGTCGCTGACGACGAGCTTGCGGTAGATCCCGGCGACCGGGTCGGACCAGACCAGCTCCAGCGCTCCCGGCGTCACGGCGAACGCGTCGCCGAAACTCGCCACGTCGACGCCGAGCAGCTTGAGCTTGGTGGACAGGTCGGCGCCGGGGAACTCCGCGCCGCCGCCGAGCAGCCGATCGGCGACGACCTCGGCCATCGCGTAGCCGGGCGCGACGAGCCCGTACGTGCGCCCCTCGACCGCGGCGCACTCGCCCACCGCCCACACGCGCGGGTCCGCCGTGCGCATCGTCGCGTCGACGAGCACCCCGCCGCGCTCGGCGACCGGCAGCCCGCAGTCGCGGGCCAGCTCGTCGCGCGGGCGCACCCCGGCGGCGAAGACCACGACGTCGGCGTCGATCGGGTCGCCGTCGGCGGGCACCATCCGGGCGACCGCGCCGTCCGCCCCCGGCTCCAGCCGCTCGGTGCGCGTCCCGCTGAGCACCCGGACCCCGAGCGCCTCGACCGCGCGCCGCAGCGCGTGCCCGCCGCCCTCGTCGACCTGCAGCGCCATCAGCCGGGGGGCGAACTCGACGACGGTCGTCCGCGCGCCCAGCCCGCGCAGCGCCCCGGCGGCCTCCAGGCCGAGCAACCCGCCGCCGACGACGGCCGCGTGGGCACCGGCGCCGACGGCCCGGACCCGGTCACGGATCGCGTCGAGGTCCTCCACCGTCCGGTACACGAAGCAGCCGGGCAGATCGGCGCCCTGCAGCGGTGGCACGAACGGCCGGGAGCCGGTCGCGAGGACGAGCGCGTCGTACCCGATCCGCGCCCCGTCGCGGGTCGTCACGGTCCGGCCCGCCCGGTCCACCGCGGTCACCGGACGGCCGAGGTGCAGCTCGACCCGCGGGTCGTCGTCGAGCGCCGGCGCGAGGGACAGCTCGGCGAGGGTGCGGCCGTCGAGGTACGCCGACAGGCCCACCCGGTCGTACGCCGGGTGGGGCTCCTCGCCGAGGACGACGATGCGCCAGGCACCGACGCCGTCGCGGGCGCGCAGCGCGTCCACGAGCCGGTGGCCGACCATGCCGTTGCCGGCGACGACGAGCGTGCGAGTCATGACGAAGCGCTCCTGGTGGGGACGGGATCGGCGGTGCACACGGGATCGGCAGTGCACACGGGATCGGCTGTGCACACGGGATCGGCTGTGCACACGGGACCGGCGGGGGGGACCGGATCGGGGGCGAGCGCCTCGACGATCCCGCCGACGAGCTCGCGGCAGCCGCCGCAGCCGGTGGTCGCGCGGGTGGCGCGGGCCACGGCGTCGACGGTGCGCGCGCCGCGAAGGACGCAGTCCTGGATGCGGCCCTTGCTGACGCCGTTGCAGCGGCAGACGGTGGCGTCGGTGGGGCCCGCCGACGCCGGCTCGCCGTCACGGCCGCGGCGCGGCGGGAACAGCAGCGGGACGCGGTCGGCCGGCACGCCGGCGCCCCGCTCGAACAGCTGGGTGACGGTGCCGACGGTGCTGAGGTCGCCGACGAGGATCGCCCCGACCAGCCGGTCGTCGCGCAGCACGAGCTTCTTGTAGGTGCCACGCGACCGGTCGCTGAACTGCAGCACCTCGGTGGCCGGGTCGTCGTCGTCCCCGCGCGTCTCGCCCATGGCGGCGACCCGAATGTCGGCGGCCTTCAGCCGGGTGACCTGCCGGGATCCGCGGTACCGCGCGGCCGGGTCCGCCCCCGTCACGTGCGCGGCGACGACCGCGGCCTGCTCCCACGCCGGGGCCACCAGGCCGTAGACCCGCCCGTCGTGCGACGCGCACTCGCCGACCGCGAACACCCGGGGGTCGGTGACCGAGCGCAGCGTGTCGTCGACGACGACGCCTGCGTCGACCCGCAGCCCCGCCGACCGCGCCAGCCCCACGTCCGGGCGCACCCCGGTCGCGATCACCAGGAGGTCGGCGGGGACGCGGGTGCCGTCGTCGAGCAGCAGCGCGCCGGCGCTGCCGTCCCCGTCGGCCGCCACGCCGACGGCCCGCGCGTCGAGCCGCACCTGCACGCCCAGCCGGGCGAGCGTGGCCGCGAGCATCCGGCCGGCCGGCGCGTCGAGCTGGCGCTCCATCAGGTGACCCGACCGGTGCACCAACACGGTGTCGACGCCGCGCCCGGCCAGGCCGCGGGCCGCCTCCAGGCCGAGCAGGCCGCCGCCGAGCACCACCGCACGGCGAGCGGCGCTGGCGGCCGCGACGATCTCGCGGCAGTCGTCCACGGTGCGGAACAGGAAGGCGCCGGGCAGCAGCGAGCCGTCGGCTCGGCGCAGCCCGGTGAGGTCGGGCACGACGACCCGGCTGCCGGTGGCGAGCACGAGCCGGTCGTAGGCGATCGCGGTGCCGTCGTCGGCCCGCACCTGCCGGCGCTGCCGGTCCACCTGGACGACCCGGCTGCCCAGCCGGAGGTCGACGTCCAGGTCGGCCGCCCACGCCGGGCCGGCGAGGCGGATCTCGTCGACGGTGTGCCGCCCGGCGAGGACCTCGGAGAGCAGCACGCGGTTGTACGCCGCGTGCACCTCGGCGCCGAACACGGTGATCGGCAGCGCGCGCCGGGGGTCGCGGGCGCGGATCTCCTCGACGAGCCGGGACCCGGCCATCCCGTTGCCGACCACGACGACGCGCGGCGACCGGTGACGCCCGGAGGCGTGGAGGCGGCTCATGACGCCACCCGTTCCAGCCGCACCGCGCAGACCTTGAACTCGGGCATGCGCGAGCGCGGGTCCAGCGCCGGGTTGGTGAGCAGGTTCGCGCGGGCGGCGCCGGGCCAGTGGAACGGCATGAAGACGGTGTCGCCGCGCACCGCGTCGCTGAGCCGGGCGCGCGCGCGGGCCTCCCCGCGTCGGCTCACCACCCGCACCCAGTCGCCGTCGCCGACGGCGAGCTCCTCGGCGAGCACGGGGTTGATCTCGACGAAGGCCTCCGGGCTGGCCTCGACCAGCTCGCGCACCCGTCGGGTCTGGGTGCCGCTCTGGTAGTGCGCCAGCACCCGCCCGGTCGACAGGTAGACCGGGTAGTGCTCGTCGAGGTCCTCGGCGGCCGGGCGGTGGTCCACGTCGACGAACTGGCCCCGCCCGTCCGGGGTGGCGAACCGCCGCGTGAACACCCGCGGCGTCCCGGCTGACCCCTCGTCTGGGCACGGCCAGAACACCCCGTCCTCGGCGGTGATCCGCTCGTAGCTGACGCCGCCGTAGTCGGCGGCGCCGCCGGCGCTCGCCCGGCGCAGCTCGGCGAAGACCTCGGCCGGCTCGGGAGGGAAACCGTGCGCAACGCCGAGGCGCGCGGCGAGCGCGTGCACCACCTCGAGGTCGGTCCGCACCCCAGGCGGGGGCGGGCAGAGCCGGGACCGGCGCAGCACCCGGCCCTCCAGGTTCGTCGTCGTCCCCTCCTCCTCCGCCCACTGCGCGACGGGCAGCACGACGTCGGCCAGCGCGGCGGTCTCGGACAGGAACGGGTCGGCGACGACGAGCAGGTCGAGGGCCGCGAGGCGCCGCTGCACGTGGGCCGCGCGCGGCGCGGAAACCGCGGGGTTGCTGCCCATGACGATCAGCGCCCGCGGCCCGCCGGTCGTGCCGAGGGCGTCGAGCAGCTCGTAGGCGCTGAGGCCGGGCTCCGGCAGGCTGTCCGGGTCCACCCCCCAGACCCCGGCGACGTGCGCCCGGGCGGCGGGGTCGTCGAGGCGGCGGTACCCCGGCAGCTGGTCGGCCTTCTGCCCGTGCTCCCGGCCCCCCTGCCCGTTGCCCTGCCC
>DATGDX010000330.1:0-7411 GCA_035310665.1 Mycobacteriales bacterium
GATGCCGACCGTCATCGAAATCGCGGGCTCGTCGACGGCGATCAGCGGCAGCGGGCGCGGGTCGTCGACGTCGGCGATGGTCTCGCCGATCGTGATGTCCGGGATGCCGGCGAGCGCGATGATGTCGCCCGGCCCGGCCTGCTCGGCCGGCACGCGGTCGAGCGCCTCGGTCATCAGCAGCTCGCTGATCCGCACCCGCTCGATCGCACCGTCGCGCCGGCACCACGCGACCGTCTGCCCGCGCCGGATCGTGCCGTTGTAGACGCGGCACAGCACGAGCCGGCCGAGGTACGGCGAGGCGTCGAGGTTGCTGACCCTGGCCTGCAGGGGGCGTCCGGGTCGTACGACGGTGCGGGGACCGCCGACAGCAGCACCTCGAACAGCGCCTCGAGGTCCGGCGCGTCCGGCATCTCCCCGTCGGGGGGGCACGTCAGCGAGGCGCGGCCGGCCCGCGCCGCGGCATACACGATCGGGAAATCGAGCGCCGACGAGTCCGCGAGTCTGTCGTCGAGCAGGTCGAGGAACAGCTCGTACGTCTCGTCGACCACCTGCGCGATGCGCGCATCCGCGCGGTCCACCTTGTTCACGACCAGCACCACGGGCAGCCGTCGTTGCAGCGCCTTGCGCAGCACGAACCTGGTCTGCGGGAGCGGGCCCTCGGACGCGTCGACGAGCAGCAGAACGCCGTCGACCATGTGCAAAGCCCGCTCCATCTCGCCGCCGAAGTCCGCGTGCCCGGGAGTGTCGACGATGTTGATGGTGGTGTCGCCGTAGTGCACCGCGGTGTTCTTCGCGAGGATCGTGATGCCCTTCTCCCGCTCGAGGTCCATCGAGTCGAGAACGCGTTCGGCGACCTCCTGGTGGGCGCGGAACGCACCGGACTGCCACAGCATCGCGTCGACGAGCGTGGTCTTGCCGTGGTCGACGTGCGCGACGATGGCCACGTTGCGCAGGTCGGTGCAAAGCTGCGAGCGAGCGGCCACGTCGGGCATCGCCGTCACGCGTCCCCCGTCACGCTTCCACCACCGGCAGCCCGTCGATCGACGTGGCGTTCTTCTCCGCCTGGTAGGCCGCGATGCCGGCCTCGCCCTTGTGCTGGGCCCAGCGGGGCAGCAGGTCGCGCTCACCGGCCAGGTCGAACAGCGGGACAGCGTAGCCGCACGAGTCGGCGATCCGCGTCAGCTCGACGACGACGACCGAGCGACGACCGGGCAGCTGCGGGAACCGGGCCGACAGCTGCACCCACTGCGGGTCGGTCCGGAGCACGACCCGGCCGCGCCCGTACAGCCGGACGATGCGCGGCGCGCCGTCGAACGCGCAGAACATCAGCGTGATGCGACCGTTCTGCCGCAGGTGCGCAATCGTCTCCGCACCGCTGCCCGTGAGGTCGAGGTAGGCGACGGTGGTGTCGTCGAGGACCGCGAAGGTGTCGCGCAGGCCCTTCGGCGAGACGTTCACGTGCCCGTCGGGGCCGTCCGGCGCGGTGGCGACGAAGAAGACGTGCTGCGCCTGGAGAAATCCCCGCAGCCGCTCGTCGATCCGGTCGTAACGCTGCCCCACGCCGGTCGAGCCTAGACCGCCGTTGCGAGCAGCGCGCGCAGGAACGGCAGCAGGGGGCGGTCGGCGGGCAGCCACCGCAGCCCGTCGAGCTCGTCCGGGCCGACCCAGCGCAGCGCGGCGTGCTCGCGGGCAACCGGCTCCGCCCCGTTCCCGGCGTACGCCGCCCACACCCGCAAAGTGCCGCTCGCGCCGATGGGCAGGTCGGGACCGACGCGCGCGCCGAGCGCCAGGTCGAGGTGAAGTTCCTCGCGGCACTCGCGGACCAGCGCGGCGCGCTCGTCCTCCCCCTGCTCGACCTTGCCGCCGGGCAGCTCCCACCACCCGGCGAGCGCGGGCGGGTGCGCCCGCTGCGCGGCGAGCACCCGGCCGTCGCGCACGATGGCCGCGCCGACGACGATCACATGTTCAGCGTGGCACGCCCCGGGGAACGCCGCCCTCAGCGGCCGCGCCACTGGGGCCGCCGGCCCTCGCGGGCCGCGGCCCCCTCCGCGGCGTCCTCGGTGGTCGCGACGAGCCGCCGCATGGTCTCCCCCATCCGGACCGCCTCGACCCACGGCAGCCGCTGGCCGCGCGCCGCCATCTCCTTCGTCGCCCGCGCGGCGAGCGGCGCGGCGCGCAGCAGCCGGCGGGCGAGCCGGTGCGCCTCGGCCAGCAGCTCGCCGGGCGGCACCACCCAGCCGGCCAGCCCGATCTCCCTCGCCCGGATGGCGCTGATCCGGTCACCGGTGAGCAGCAGCTCCATCGCGGGCTGCCAGCCGACCTTCGCCGGCAACCGCAGCGCGCCGACGATCGTGGGCAGCCCGAGCCGGACCTCCGGGAACCCGAACTCGGCCTGCTCGCTGGCGACCACGAAGTCGCACGCCAGGGCGAGGGTGAGGCCGTAGCCCAGGCAGTAGCCGTTGACGGCGGCGATCGTCGGCTTCCAGATCTCCCACCCGCTCTCGAACGAGTTCAGCGTGGGGATCTCCCAGAAGCTGCCGGGCCAGGTGCCCGCGGCACCCACCGGGTCGGCCATGTCGGCTCCGACGCAGAAGGCCCGCCCCTCCCCGGTGACGATCGCGACCCAGGCGTCCTCGTCGTCGCGGAACCGGGCCCAGGCGGCGTTGAGGTCCTCGCGCAGCGCGGCATCGACCGCGTTCAGCTTGTCCGGCCGGTTGTACGTGATCGTGGCGACGTGTCCGTCCAGCTCGAAGCGCACCAGGTTGCCCACCCGCCGATTGTGTCGGCGGCTCTCCGCGTCCGGCGCCGGGACGGGCAGGCGTCAGCGCTCGGGCGCCCCGGCCCGCAACCGCTCAACGAGCCCGCGCAGCGCCAGCTCGTACCCGTACGTCCCCATGCCGACGATCACGCCGACCGCGACGGGCGACACGGTGGAATGGTGCCGGAAGCGCTCACGCGCGTGGACGTTGGAGATGTGGACCTCCACGGTCGGGCGTGGCACGGCGGCGATCGCGTCCCGCAGCGCGTACGAGTAGTGGGCCAGCGCCCCAGGGTTGACGACGATGCCGTCGGCCGCGTCCCACGCCTCGTGGACCCAGTCGACCAGCTGCCCCTCGGAATTGGTCTGCCGCAGCTCGACGGAGCAGCCGAGCTCCCGCGCGAGCGCCTCGAGCGCGGCCCGGACGTCGGCGAGGCTCGCGCTCCCGTAGACGCCGGGTTCGCGTCGCCCCAGCAGGTCGAGGTTGGGCCCGTTGAGCACGAGCACGCGTTCGCCGGTCATCGACCACCGACTCCTCGCGATCGTTCGGCACGTCCGCGGCGAGGCTGGCACGCGGAAACCGGTGAGCCCGTCCGCCGCAGCCTACCCAGCCCGCCCTCGCGAAGCGGCGGACGTGAAGGTGCGGCGGGCGCGAGGGTGGTGGAATGACACGCGTGCTGACGACGCCGGTGGCGGTGGTGACCGGGGCCGCGCAGGGAATCGGGCGTCGCACCGCCCAGCTGCTCGCGTCGCGGGGCCACACGGTGGTGTGCGTCGACCGGCGCGACCCGCGGCAGGTCGTCGAGGCCACCGCGCGGGCGGGCGGCGACGCGCTGGGGGTCGTCGGGGACGTCAGCGCGGACGCGTTCGCGGGCGACCTCGCGGCGCTCGTCGCACAGCGGTACGGGCGCGTCGACGTGCTCGTCAACAACGCGGGGATCAGCCGGATCGCGGCGGCGGAGGAGACCGCGCCCGAGCAGTGGCGGCGGGTGCTCGACGTCAACCTCACCGGGCCGTTCCTGCTCAGCCGCGCGCTCGGCCGGCTCATGCTGTCGCGGGGCGCGGGCAGCGTCGTCAACGTCGCGTCCGTCGCCGGGTTGGCGGGGATCGCGGACCGCGCGGCGTACAACGCGAGCAAGCACGGGCTGATCGGGCTGACCCGGACGCTCGCCGCCGAGTGGGGCGGGCGCGGGGTGCGCTGCAACGCGGTCTGCCCGGGCTGGGTGAAAACCGAGATGGACGCCGCCGACCAGGCGGGCGGCGGCTACACCGACGCGGACATCGAGACCCGGGTCCCGATGGCGCGCTTCGCCGCACCGGAGGACGTCGCCGAAGCGATCGCGTTCCTCGCCGACCCGGGCCGCAGCGGGTTCGTTAACGGGGTCGCCCTCCCCGTCGACGGCGGCTGGGTGGCCGACGCGGGGTGGGACAGCCTGCGGCTGCGGAAACGGTAACGGTGACGGAACGGTGCCGGAAGCGGTGCGGGAAGCGGTACGGGCACGGATGACGGCAGACTGAGCCGGTGGCCGGAATCCCGCGCAGGAGCATCACCCGCAGCGCCAAGATCGCGTCATTGCCGCTCGGCTACGCCGGGCGCAAGGCGGTCGGCGTCGGCAAGCGCATCGGCGGCGCGCCCGCCGAGGCCGTCGCCGAGCAGGTGCGCACGCTCACCGCCGAGCAGATGTTCCGGGTCCTCGGCGAGCTCAAGGGCGGGATGATGAAGTTCGGCCAGATGCTGAGCATCTACGAGGCCGCGCTTCCCGAAGAGATCGCCAAGCCGTTCCGCGAGTCGCTCACCCGGCTGCAGGAGGCGGCGCCGCCGCTCCCGGCCGCGCAGCTGCACGCCATGCTCGCCGCCGACCTCGGACCCGGGTGGCGCCAGCGGTTCCGCGAGTTCGACGACCACCCGGTGGCGTCGGCGTCGATCGGGCAGGTGCACCGGGCGGTGTGGGAGGACGGGCGCGACGTCGCGGTGAAGGTGCAGTACCCCGGGGCGGCGAAGGCGCTGCACTCCGACCTCGTCCAGATCGGGCGGGTGTTCCGGCTGTGGGCGCGCACCCTGCCCGGGCTCGACGTACGCCCGCTCATCCAGGAGCTGCAGGACCGCTACATCGAGGAGCTCGACTACGGGTTGGAGGCGGAGCACCAGAACGCGTACGCCGAGGCGTACGCCGGCGACCCGGACATCGCGGTCCCCACCGTGCGCGCCGCGACGAGCCACGTGCTGGTGGCGGACTGGGTGGATGGCACCCCGCTGGCGACAGTGATCAGCTCCGGGACGCGGGAGCAGCGCGACCGCTGCGGAATCCTGCTGCTGCGCCTGTGGCTGGCCGGGCCGACGCGCACCGGCCTCATGCACGCCGACCCCCACCCCGGCAACTTCCGGCTGCTCGACGACGGCCGGCTCGGCGTCCTCGACTGGGGGGCGAGCAGTGAGCTGCCGGGCGGGATTCCCGCGGTGCTGGGCCGGTTGGTGCGGCTCGCCACGGACGGCGAGGTGGACAAACTTCCGGCCGGTATGCGCGCGGAGGGCTTCATCCGGCCGAGCATGGAGGTCGAACCCGGGGCGATCGACGCCTTCCTCAGCCCGCTCGTCGACCCCGCGCGGGAGGAACGGTTCCGCTACTCCCGCGACTGGCTACGCAGCCGGGCGCTGCTGGTGCTCGATCCGCGCGGCCCGGCGTACGCCGGGTGGCGGCGACTCAACCTGCCGCCGGCGTACCTGCTCATTCACCGGGTCGTGCTCGGCGGGGCCGGCGTGCTGTGCCAGCTCGGCGCGGAAGGTCCGTTCCGGGCGGAGGCGATGCACCACCTGCCCGGGTTCGCCCGCCCTGACGAGACGCCCGCGGACGCTTCGGCGACGCAGGTTTCGTGACCCGGCGGAAGAAGTCGTCGAGCTCCTCGCGGAACGCGGCGACGATCATCTGCGGCTCCGGGACGAGCGCGGCGTCGACCGCGGTGCCGACGTAGACCTTCCCGGCGTAGCTGAAGATGCACACGCCCATCGGGACGTTCCCCGACCGTGGCACCCACGAGATGACGCCGGCGACCGGGACGCCGGCGACGTACACGGGTGTTCGCGGCCCGGGGACGTTCGTCATCACCGCGCTCGCCTTCGCGGTGAAAAAGTCGACGATGGCGTTCTCCACCTGGGTCGGCGTGTAGCCCATCCCGGTCAGCAGGCCGAAGGCGACGACGCCCTCGGCGGAATTCTTGATGGCGGCCATGCGCCGGGAGAGCTCGCGCAGCCGGTCGAACGGGTCGGCGAGACCGACGGGCAGGTCGAGGAACACGAGCCCGAACCGGTTGCCCAGCGTCGCCGGCACCGGTCGGTCGGCGGGCCGCAGGTTGACCGGCACGAGCGTGCGGATGTTGTCGACGAGGCTCCCGTGCGCCTGCAGGTAGCGGCGCAGCGCCCCGGTCACCGCGGCGAGCAGCACGTCGTTGACCGTCGCCCCCGTCGCCCGGCCCACCGCCTTGACCTCGTCGAGCGGGATCGGCGGGGACCAGACCGCCCGCTTGGCCACGACGGTCTGTCCGGTGACCGCGGTGCGGGCCGCGGGCGGGGTGAACACCAGCTTGGCGAGGGCCGCCGCGTCGTCCCAGCCGGTCGCGGCGACGTCGCCGAGCCGCTTCGGGTGCGTGACCACGTCCAGGCCCTGGTTCACCACCGCGCCGGTGAGGCGCCACGCCGCGCCGACGGCCGCCCCGGTCGGTTTCGTGATCGGGTCGAGCAGACTCGTCCAGCCGCGCCGGCGTCCGCCGCCCCGGCCGTCGTCGGGCTCGTCAGCCTCCGGCGCGTCGTCGGTCAGGGACTGCAGGACCTGCGTCAGCGCGATCCCGTCGGCGACGCTGTGGTGCACGCGGACCAGGACCGCGCAGCCCGGCCCGTAGCCGTCGATGAAGTACGCGTGCCACAGCGGCTTCGCCCGGTCGAGCGGCACCCTCATCCGGTCGCCGACGAACTTCTCGAGCGCCGCCTGGTCACCCGGGGCCGGCAGCGCGATGTGGTGCAGGTGGTTCTCCAGCGCGAAGCACGGGTCGTCCTCCCACTGCGGCCCGAACATGGGCAGCCGCCCCTCGGCGACCCGCTGACGGAACCTCGGGTAGCGGTCGATCCAGCGGGACTCGATGCGCTTGGTAAGGACGTCCCAGTCCAGCGGCGCGTCGAACCACACCACACCGTTGATGACCATGAGGTTGGTGGGTCGGTCCATGTGCAGCCACGCCGCATCGGCGGGCGACATCCGCTCCCGACGGGTCATCCCGTGCCTCTCTCGCGCCCCGGCCGACGGTGGGCGGCCGGGGCGCCTGCCGCACGCTGCGCCGAGGGTATGCCGCCCGCGGGCCTGCCGGGAGAAACGATACGACGTGGGACCGGCACGGCGCGCGACGATCTCCTGCCAGATCGGCGTGGGCGGGCCGGCGTCGCGCTTGAAGCGCGATCAGACGTTGAAGCGGAACTCGACGACGTCACCGTCGCGCATGACGTAGTCCTTCCCCTCCACACGTACCTTGCCCCCGGCGCGGGCAGCGGCCATGGAACCGGCGGCGAGGAGGTCGTCGTACGACACGACCTCCGCCTTGATGAATCCGCGCTGGAAGTCGGTGTGGATCACGCCGGCGGCCTCGGGCGCCGTCGCGCCGCGGCGG
>DATGDX010000331.1:0-11874 GCA_035310665.1 Mycobacteriales bacterium
CCGGCTCAAGACCTACCTCGAGGCGCAGCTGCGTGACCTCGAGACCCGGGAGCCGATGGCGGCCCCCGCGGTGCGCTCCGCGTCGAGCCCGCCGCCGGGACTCGACGGCTCCCGCCGCGGCGAGCCGCACGAGCCGCCGGGCTAGGCGTTTGCGAATCCTGATCGACAACGTGATTGTCTATGCGGCATAGATCACGAGGGCGCTCATGTCTGTGCGGGTGCGTGTGTTGCGTGGTGGCCGTCCGGGTCGTGGTCCGCGGACGCCGCCGAAGATCGGGGCGATCACTTGGTCGCACAGGGTGAGCAGCGCGGCGATGGTGCGGGCGGCTTGCCCGGGCACCTGACCAGGATGCCGTTGGGGTGACGGCGTAGCTGTTGTGCCGGGGAGACGTTCGATCAGTCCGTGGAGGCGGAGCCGGCACCCGTCGTAGCTCATCTGGTTGCCGCTGTAGGCCGTGCGGAGGAGTCCGGCGACGTGCCCGCGATCGCTTCGGGTGGTGCAGCCGGTGACGGCGTGGACGACGAGGCAGAGCGCGCCGGCCGGGACCGTGGCGCGTCGATCCCCGCCGCGGTCAGCACGACGAAGCGGTGGCACCCCTTCCCCGAGCGTTTGGCGGCGTACATCGCCTCGTCCGCGACCTTGAGCAGTTCGTCCGGCAACGCAGGCCGGCCCGAGGAGTCGGTCGGGGCGAACGAGACGCCGATGCTTGCCGATACGGAGACCGGATGGCCGTCGACAGCCTCGATTGCCTCGATGGCGGCGATGATGCGGTCGGCTAGCCGCCGCGCTTCGTCCAGGCTGACCGGCCGGTCGAGGACGACGGTGAACTCGTCGCCGCCGAGCCGGGCGACCAGGTCGCTGTCGCGGGTGCACCCGCGCAACGTACGCGCGACTGCACCCAGCAGCTGGTCGCTCACCTCGTGGCCCAGGCGGTCGTTCACCGCCTTGAAGCCGTCGAGGTCAAGGTAAAGGCACGCCCACTGGCGGCGGACGCGGGCGGCAACGAGGCGCGCCATCCGCTCCATGAGGAAGCGGCGGTTGGGCAGTCCGGTCAACATGTCGCAGGTCGCCAGGCGCTCGAGCTCGGCCTTGGTGCCGTGCAGCTGCCGAAGGAGGACGCCGGTGTAGAGCATGACGACGACATGGCTGAAAAGCACGCCGATGCCCACCGTCGCATGTGGCCGCCAGGCTGGCGCGAGCGCTACGAGGGCGCCGATCCCGAGGGCGCCCAGGAAGCCCGACCAGGCAAGGTACCGCACGCCGTACCGAAAGCCGTTCCCCACCGTGACAAAGGGGTAGACGAACAGCGCCAGCGCCCCGAGCGGGCCGGAGGCGGAGAGCCAGACGTGGCCGCGAGGTTGTCGTGGACGGTCCCGGCGATGCGGCGCCGCGGTGACGCGTGCGGGCGCTGGGCGATGCGGGCGAGCATCGCTATCGAGAAGAGCATCGAGCCGGCGTTGACCAGCCACAACTCGGGGCTGCGTGCGGAGCCGTGCGCCGTCAGCCATGCCGTGTCGGGCAGGAGCAGGACGACAATCACCGCGCGCAATAGTGCCTGGCTGTGCTCGGAGTCGGGACGGCCTCGCATCCGGTCCCGATAGCCGCGCAGGTGGGCCACGGCGTTCAGATCGGCTCGGTAGCCGCGGGATTGAGGCGGCGGGCGGCATCGGAGGACGGGGGCTGCGGCGTCTCGTCCACCGCGAACGGCGTCAGCCGCCCACGGCCCGCAGCCAGAACGTCAGGCCCAGCTCGTCGTCCCGGTGCGGCGCGAGGTCCGCCCGGGGGCGCTCCTCCTCGCAGGTGACCGCGAGCACCTCGGCGGCGACCACGCCGCAGCCCTCGCGCAGCGCCTGCGCCAGCTCCTCGTCGTCCGCCAGCCACCACAGCTCGATCCGGTCGGACACGTCGAGCGCGGTCGCCTTGCGCGCCTCCTGAACCAGCCGCACCGCCGCGCGCAGGAGCCCGGCCCGGCGCAGCTCCGGGGTGATCGCCAGGTCGAGGGCGAGTGTCTCACCGGCCTCGCTCGACACCGCCCACCCCGCGCGCGGGGTCTCGGTCACCACGACGTCCTCCGCGCCGATCGGCACCGCCTCGCCGTCGACGTCGACGGTGATCGACCCGTCCCCGCGGAGCGCGGCGGCGACGGCGGCCGCGTCCGCCGCGGCGATCGCCGCCGCGACCCGGGGCGTCCGCTTGCCGAACCGCCTGCCGAGGGCGCGGTAGTTCGGTTTCACGGCGTACGCCACGAGCCCGCCGCCCACGTCCCCGAGCCCCTCCACGGACTCGACGTTGAGCTCCTCGGCGACCTGCGCGCGCAGCTCGTCCGGCAGCTCCGCCCACCCGGCCGCGCCGACCAGCGCCCGGCCGAGCGGCTGCCGGAGGGGCACCTTGGCGCCGGCCCGGGCGGCCCGGCCGAGGTCGACCAGCCGTCGGACCAGCGCCATGCGGGCCGACAGGCCGTCGTCGATCCCGGGGGGGTCGAGCTGCGGCCAGCCGGCGAGGTGCACGGAGTCGGGGGCGCGCGGATCGACGTCGGCGACGAGCACCTGCCACAGGTGATCGGTGAGGAACGGCGTGAACGGCGCGAGCAGCACGGTGAGCGCGCGCAGCGCCTCGTGCAGGGTGGCCAGCGCCGCCGGGTCGCCGTCCCAGAAGCGGCGCCGGGAGCGGCGCACGTACCAGTTGGACAGGTCGTCGACGAACGCCGACAGCCGCCGCCCGGCGCGCGCCGAGTCGAAGTCCTCGAGCGCCGCCTCGACCTCGCCGGCGGTCGCCGTCAACTCCGACAGCACCCAGCGGTCGAGCAGCGGGCGCTGCGGTGGCGGGGGGGCCGCGGCGCTTGGTGCCCAGCCGTTCGCGTTGGCGTACAGGACGAAGAAGGACGCGGTGTTCCAGTAGGTGAGCAAGACCTTGCGGACGATCTCCTCGAGCGCCTCGTGCCCGACCCGCCGGGTGGACCACGGGTTGCCCGTGCACAGCATGAGCCAGCGCACCGCGTCCGCCCCGTGCCGCTCGAACAGCTCGAACGGGTCGAGGACGTTGCCGAGGTGCTTGCTCATCTTCCGGCCGTCCTTGTCCACGATGTGCCCGAGGCAGAGCACGCTGCGGTAGGACGAGCGGTCGAACACCAGCGTGCCCACCGCCATGAGCGTGTAGAACCAGCCCCGCGTCTGGTCGATCGCCTCGCAGACGAAGTGCGCGGGGTAGCGCTCCCGGAACGTCTCCTCGTTGCGCCACGGCGCGCCCCACTGCGCGAACGGCATCGAGCCCGAGTCGTACCACGCGTCGATCACCTCGGGAACCCGGGTCGCCGTGGTCCCGCAGGTCGGGCACGGCAGCGTCACGGCGTCGACGTACGGTCGGTGCGGGTCGAGACCGGACAGGTCGCGTCCGGCGAGCTCGCCGAGCTCCGCGAGCGACCCGACGCAGGTGAGGTGCTCGGCCGGGCAGCGCCAGATGGGCAGCGGCGTCCCCCAGTAGCGGTCGCGCGACAACGCCCAGTCGACGTTGTTCCGCAGCCAGTCGCCGTAGCGGCCCCACTTGATGTGCGCGGGGTGCCAGTCGGTCGCGTCGTTCTCCGCGAGCAGCCGATCCTTGATCGCAGTGGTGCGGATGTACCAGGACGGGAGCGCGTAGTAGAGCAGCGGGGTGTCGCAGCGCCAGCAGTGCGGATAGCTGTGTTCGTACGCCGCGGCGCGGAACAGCAGGCCGCGGGCCTGCAGGTCCGCGACGATGTCGGCGTCGGCCTTCTTGAAGAACAGGCCGCCGACGAGCGGGAGGTGCGCGTCGAAGTGCCCGGTCGGGTCGACGGGGTTGACCACGGGCAGGCCGTAGGCGCGCGCGACCGCGAGGTCCTCCTCGCCGAACGCCGGGGCCTGGTGCACGATCCCGGTGCCGTCCTCCGTGGTGACGTAGTCGGCGAGCACGACGCGGTGGGCGTCCGGGATGTCGACGAACTTGAACGGGCGGGCGTAGCTCGTCCCGGCGAGATCGCGCCCGGGGAAGCGCCGGACGACCTCGACCGGGGCCTCCCCGTCGCCCCGCTCCGCGACCGCCCCGAGCAGGGGCTCGGCGACGACGAGCAGCTCGCCGTCGGGCGGCGAGCCGACCCGGGCGAGGACGTAGGTCACGTCGGGGTGCACCGCGACCGCGGTGTTGGAGATCAGCGTCCACGGCGTGGTGGTCCACACGAGCAGCGCCGCCCCGTCCTGCGCGAGCGGTCCGCTCGTCACGGGGAACCGGACGTAGACGCTCGGGTCGGTCACCGTGAGGTAGCCCTGGGCGACCTCGTGGTCGGACAGCGCGGTGCCGCACCGGGGACAGTAGGTCGTGACGCGGTGGTCTTGGACGAGCAGCCCCTTCGCGAAGACCTGCTTGAGGCTCCACCAGACCGACTCGACGTAGGCCGGGTCCATCGTCCAGTACGCCTCGGAGGTGTCGACCCAGTACCCCATCCGCCGGGTCAGCGCCTCGAACTCGGCGACGTGGCGCTGGACCGACTCGCGGCACAGCGCGTTGAACTCCGCGATGCCGTACTCCTCGATCTGCGCCTTCCCCGAGAAGCCCAGCTTCCGCTCCACCGCGAGCTCGACCGGCAACCCGTGACAGTCCCAGCCGGCCCGGCGCGGCACGTGCCATCCCTGCATCGTCCGGAACCTGGGGAACAGGTCCTTGAAGACGCGGGCCTCGACGTGGTGGGTCCCCGGCTTGCCGTTCGCCGTCGGCGGCCCCTCGTAGAACACGTACAGCGGCCGGCCCTCGGTCTGCGCCAGCGAGCGGGCGAACACGTCGCGTTCTTCCCACCGCCGGAGCACCTCGTGCTCGAGTGCCGGCAGGTCCACCTGCGCGGGCAGCGGGCGGAAGGCGCCCCCGCTCGAGACGGTCGCGGTCATGGCGGCGCCGGTCGCTCCTCCGAGACGGTCATGCGGGTCATGGGCGCAGGCAGCCTACCCTCGGCACACGTCGCGCCGACGTCGTCGGCCCGCTACCGTGGGACACCGTGCGGGTGACGATCCGCGTGACGCCGGGGGCGCCGCGGGTGGGGGTGGGCGGGACGTACGCCGATGCGCTCGTCGTCCGGGTGCCCGCGCGCGCGGTCGGCGGCGCCGCGACGGAGGCGGCGCTGCGCGCGCTCGCCGACGCCCTCGGGGTGCGGCGCTCGGACGTGCGGCTGGTGCACGGCGCGGCGTCCCGGACCAAGCTCGTCGAGGTGGACGACGTGGACGGCGTGGCCGTCACCCGCCTGACCGTCCTGCGCAGCGGCGGCTGATCGTGCGGGTCGACGGTGGGGGCGGCACGCCCCGGGTGATGGGTGCCGGCACGTCCGTCGCCACGGCGGGCACCCCGGTGCGCGGCACGTCCGGGGGCACCTCCGGCGGCGCGGGTGCCGCGGCGGCGCCGGCGCGCCGTCCGGTCGTGCGGGTCGACGTCTACCTCACGCTGCTCGCGACCCTCGCCGCGGTGGCGGCGTACGTCGTGACCCTCGTGGTCGACGTGCGGCCGCCGCGGGGCGTCGCGGTGCTGCTGTTCACCCTCGCGCCCGCCGCGGCCGCGGCGACCGCCTACCTGCTGGGCACCTGGGCCCGCGCGGCCGACGACCAGCCGCTGCGGTGGGTCGCGACCGCCGTGGGCGTCGCCTGCGTGGCCATCGTCCTGCAACTGATCTCGTTCCCGAGCGTCGACCCACGGGGCGGCCCGCTGCGCACCGACGACGACGGCAGTTCGGCGCTGTACCTGCTGTGGCACCTGCTGGTGGCCCTGGGGGCGCTCGTCGCGGCGGCGCAGCCCCGGGCCGCTCCGCCGCGGATGCTCGTGCCGGCCACGGTCGCGCTGATCGTCGTGGTGGCGCTGCCGTGGACCCCGCTGCCGGCGCTGCTGAGCCCCGACGGCACGTACACGCCGCTGCTGGTCGGGCTCGAGCTCGCGCTGGCGGCGCTGACCGCCGCGGCCGCGATCCGCTGGATCGGCAACGCCGGGCGCCGCCCGGTGGCGCCGCACGCCTGGGTCGCGGTGCTGCTCGCGCTGTCGGCCGCGGACATCGCCCTGAACGCGTTCGCCGCCCACCGCTTCACCGCGGTGTGGTGGGCGAGCGCCGTGGTGCGGGCGACGACGTACACGCTGCCGCTGGCCGGGCTGCTCGTCACCACGCTGCGCCAGCTGCGACTGCTCGACGTGTACGCCGAGCGCGAGGTGAGCCGGGCCGAGACCCGGGCTCGCGCGTCGGCCGACATCACCGAGGGTCTGCTGGCGTCCGCGACCGCGCTCGCCCGCGCGGTCGGCATGACCGAGGTCGCCGACGTCGTCGTCCGCACGGCGGCCGCCGGGCTCGGCTGCCGGTACGCCATCGTGCAGCTGCTCGACGAAGCCGGGACAGCGCTGCGCCAGGCCGCTGTGCTGGGCTACGACGAGATCTCGCGCCGCCGGCTCCGGCGGGTGCCGCTCGCCGTCGACCTGCCGATGACGCTCGTGGTGCGCGACGGGCGCCCCTGGTACGCCGAGACCCCGGAGGAGCTGGCGGCGTTCCCCGAGCTCGCGCGGCTGATCGTGTTCGCGCGCCCGGGTGCCCTCGCCGCGGCGCCGATGATCCTGTCCGGCCGCCCGGTCGGGGCACTGACCGTGTGGGACGACCGCCCCCGCACGTTCTCGGCCGGCGAGCGGGAACTGCTCGTCGCGCTCGCCGCGCAGGCGGCTCAGGCGCTGGAGCGGGCCAGCCTCTACGAGCGCCAGCGGTCGCTCGCGGACATGCTGCAGCACAGCCTGCTGCCGGACCGGCTACCCGATCTCCCGGCGGTGGCGCTGGCGGCGCGCTACCTGCCCGCGTCGCACGGCGTGGACGTGGGCGGTGACTGGTATGATTGCCTCGAACTTGCGGACGGCAGGCTGGCTCTGGTCATCGGCGACGTGATGGGCAAGGGCGTGCGGGCCGCGACGGTCATGGGTCAGATCCGCAACGCGGTGCGGGCCTACGCGACGCTCGACCCCGACCCCGCCGCCGTGCTCGCGGGCCTCGACCGTCTCGCGGCCACGTTTCCGCCCGACGAGATCGTCACGCTCGCCTACCTGGTGCTCGACCCCGCGACGGGCAGCGTCTCGATCGCCCGCGCGGGGCACTTGCCACCGATGCTCCTGTCCGCCGGCGCCGAGCCGAGGTTCCTCGAGGGCGGCGCGTCGCCGCCCCTCGGTGTCCCGACGGGACACCGGGCCACGGGGGTGGACGCCGTGCCGCCCGGCTCGCTCGTGCTCCTCTACACCGACGGGCTCGTCGAGGACCGCCACGCCGGACTCGACCGTGGGATGCCGGCCCTTGCCGCGGCCGCCGCGGCCGCGTTCGCCGCTGCCCCACGGGCGCATCCCGAGAAGCTGCTCGACGACATTCTGAGCACGCTCGGCGTGTTCGCGGCGCGCGAGGACGACGTGACCGTTCTGGCCGCCCGCCGCAGTGTTCCGGTCGCCGCCGGCGCCACCGCCCCCGCGCGGCCCGGCTCCGAGCCCCACACCGACGACCTGGCCGTGGCCGGCATCGCGCTCGGTGAGGGTTCCTCGGCGGCCGCGACCGCCCGCCGGTTCGTGCGGTCAACGCTGACCCGGTGGGTCGCCAACGGGACGATCCGGGTCGACGCCGACGCGGTCGACGATGCGGAGCAGTGCGCGCACGAACTCGTCGCCAACGCGCTCATGCACGCCGACGGTCCGCTGCGGCTGCGCCTCGCTGCGACGGCGACCCACGTCCACCTCGCCGTCGTCGACGCCACACCCGAGCTGCCCGCCAGGCCGCCGGCGCCGGAGCTGTACGAGACGACGGGGCGCGGCCTCGCCATCGTCGACGCCCTCGCCTCCGCGTGGGGTGCCGAGCGGTGGGGGGACGGCAAGATCGTGTGGTGCGAGCTGGCGCAGCGGTCCTGACCGGGGGCTCCTGACCGGAGGCTCCTGACCGGAGACTCCTGAGCGAGGGGCGGGCGCCGGGCGACGATCGCTCTCGCGGTACCGACCGACCCACGTTCGGGGCTCGGCGTGCCCTGAACGGGATCACGGAGGGGCGCTGGGCGAGGGGCCGGGCGAGGGGCCGGGCGAGGATTGCCCCGGTTGGGGGGACGACCTATTCTGCCGGGGCTCCAACTGACGATCAGTCGCAGTCGAGGGGGCGATGATGGCGGAGGGCAAGGGCATCCGCGGCCGGATCCGCCAGGCATTGACCGGAGGCCGCCGCGTGCGCCGCGCGGAGGCCGAACCCGACGCGACGCCGGACGCCGAGGTCGCCGGCCCCCCGACCTCCCCAGGCCCCTCCCCGGCGACGCCGTCCCCGACACCGTCTCCCCCCGGGCCATCCCCCACAAGGGGAGCGACGACGACGACGCGACGGCGCGGCCCCGCGCCGAGAGCGGCGGGGACGGCGTCCGGCCGCGGGCGCGCGGGCGCCGCGGGGGAGGACACTGCAGCCGCAGCCGCCGCGGGGGAGGACACTGCGGCCGAGGCGGCGACCCCGAGGAAGCGCCCCGCGGCGACGCGGACCGCGGCCCGGAAGACCGCGGCCAGGAAGGCCGCCGCAGACGAGACCGTGGACACGCAGACCGCGGCGAAACCGGCGGTGTCGGAGACCAGCCCCGCGACGAAACCGCCAGCGAAGAAGACGGCCGCCACGCGATCCACACCGAAGCCGCCGACCTCGGAGAAGAAGGCCGCGGCGAAGACGGCCGCCACCAAGAAGCCCGCCACCAAGGCGACCGCACCCAAGACCAAGACGACCGCACCCAAGACCAAGACGACCGCAGCCAAGACCAAGACGACCGCAGCCAAGACGAAGACGACCGCAGGCAGGACCAAGACGCCCGCGGCCGAGAGAACCGCGCGCGAGAAGACGGCCGCCGACAAGGCCGCCGCCCCGAAGACGGCAGCCAAGAGGACGGCCCCCCGGAAGACCGCCGGCGCGGGCCGCGCGGCGGCAAGTGGCCACCGGGGGGAGGACGCGCCCGGCTCGGTTCCCACGGCTGCGACGGCCCGGGAGGCGGGAAAGACGGCGGCCCGCGGGACGAAGAAGACGCGCGCGCAGCCGAACGCGCAGGCGCCCGCTTCGGCTGTCCGCCGAACCAGGGCGGCGACCGAGGCGGCGACCGAGGCGGTGCCGCCGACCGAGTCGCCGGGAGGGGAGCCGACCGTCGGTCCCCCGTCGTCGGTGGCGACCGACGTGACCGGCGAGCAGGAGCGGTGGACGGCGGACGAGTTGGCCGCGGTCCGGGCCACGCTGGAGGCGCAGGCCGCGCAGTACCGGCAGGAGATCGAGCAGGCCGAGTCGGTGCGCGCCGACGTGCAGCGGGAGAGCGCCGACGGAGCGGGTGACGACACCGCGGACACCGGCACCAAGACGTTCGAGCGCGAACAGGAAATCTCGCTCGCGAACAACCGCCTCGACCTGCTCAACCAGGTGCGGCACGCGCTCGACCGCCTCGACCGCGGCACCTACGGGCGCTGCGAGAGCTGTGACCGCCCGATCGCGAAGCCGCGGGTGCAGGCGTTCCCCTCGGCTACCTTGTGCCGCGAGTGCAAGCAGCGGGAGGAGCGGCGCTGAGCGAGGAGCAGCAGGGCGCGCCCGGTGACGTGCGGCAGCGGGAGCCGCGGCGTCGGGTGGTGCTGCTGCTCGCCGTCGCCGTCATCGTGATCGTTGCGGACGTCGTCACCAAGGTGCTCGCGGTGGCGCACTTCGGCGACGGGTCCCGGTTGCGCCTGCTCGGAGGCGTGCTCGTGCTGCGGGAGACCCGAAACCCGGGCGCGGCCTTTGGCCTCGCCGGCGGCGCGACGGTGCTGTTCACGCTCGTGGCCGCGGTCGTCGTCGTGGCCATCGCGCGGACCGCGCGGCGGCTGCGCAGCGGCCCGTGGGCGGTGACTCTCGGTCTGCTGCTCGGCGGCGCGTCGGGCAACCTCCTCGACCGCCTCCTGCGCGCGCCCGGGCCGCTGCGCGGGCACGTCGTCGATTGGATCGAGCTGCCGCGGTGGCCGGTGTTCAACCTCGCCGACGCGGCGATCGTCACCGGGGGCATCCTGGCGATGCTCCTCGCCTCCCGCGGGCTGCAGGTCGACGGCACCCGCGCGGAGAGCTGACCGAGGCGTGGCCGAACTCCGCCGCTTCCCCGTGCCGGACGGGCTGGACGAGCTGCGGGTCGACGTGGCGCTCGCCCGGCTGTTCGGGCTGTCACGCAGCGCCGTCGCCGATCTCGTGGCCGCCGGCGACGTCCTGCTCGACGGGGAGGTTCCGGCGAAGTCGGCCAAGGTGAAGGCCGGGTCCTTGCTGGAGGTCACGCTGCCGCCACCGCCGGCCCCGCCGGCCGCCGCGCCGGTGCCGGTCCCGAACCTCGTCGTCGTCTACGAGGACGACGACATCGTCGTCGTCGACAAGCCGGTCGGCGTCGCCGCCCACCCGGCGCCGGGATGGACCGGGCCGACGGTGGTCGGAGGCCTCGCCGCCGCGGGTCATCGCGTCGCGGTCTCGGGCGCGGCGGAGCGCGAGGGGGTCGTCCACCGTTTGGACGTGGGGACCACCGGACTGATGGTGGTGGCGAAGAGCGAGCGGGCCTACTCGGTGCTCAAGGCGGCGTTCCGCAGTCGCGAGGTCGACAAGCGATACGCCGCGCTGGCGCAGGGGCACCCGGACCCGTTCCGGGCCACGATCGACGCGCCGATCGACCGGCACCCGACGCACGACTACAAGTGGGCCGTCGTCGCCGGCGGACGACCCGCGGTGACGCACTACGACACCGTCGAGGTGTTCCGCGCGGCCTCGTTGCTCGACGTCCGGCTGGAGACCGGGCGGACCCACCAGATCCGGGTCCACCTCGCCGCGATCCGCCATCCGTGCGTCGGCGACCTGCTCTACGGCGCGGACCCGTCGCTGGCCGCCCGGCTCGGGCTCACCCGGCAGTGGCTGCACGCCTCCCGGCTCGGGTTCGCGCACCCCGCGGACGCTCGCCCGATGGAGTTCACCAGCGGGTACCCGGCCGACCTGCGGGCCGCGTTGGACGGGCTGCGGGACGAGTCGTGACCACCACGATCTCCCGCGCGGAGTCGGCCGAGGAGGTGGCCGCGGCGTACGACGTGCGCCGGTGGGTGTTCGTCGACGAGCAGCGGGTGCCGCTCGACCTCGAACGCGACGAGGCGGACGAGACGGCTGACCACTTCCTTGCGTGCGACGGCGCGACCGCGGTCGGTGCCGCGCGGCTCGTCCGGCGGGGGCAGGTCGGCGTCTTGGGCCGCCTCGCCGTGCTACCCGCGGCGCGCGGCCGTCACCTCGGCGTTGCGCTGGTCCACGCGATCGAGCGGCACGTCCGCGCGTGTGGCCTCGCCACGATCGAGTTGCACGCGCAGACGCCGGTGCGGGGGTTCTACGAGGCGCTGGGCTATGCGCCGTACGGCGCGGAGTTCCTCGAGGCGGGCATCCCGCACGTCTCCATGCGCAAGTACCTGTAGCGCGGCGCCGCGGTGCCGCTCGCATCGGGACACACCGGGCGGGGTACGTTGAGGGGACCCACCCCCGAGGAGATCGCTAGATGACCAGCCAAGGGCTTTCCTACTCCGTCGACCTCGTCTTCTGCATCGACGTGTCGGGGAGCATGAGGCCCATCCTGGATCAGGTGAAGACCAACGCGTTGTCCTTCTACGACGACGTTCGGAAGAACCTGAGAGCCAAGGACAAGAACGTCGACCAGCTCCGCGTGCGGGTCATCGCGTTTCGCGACCTGATGCAGCCCCTCGAGGTCCCGCTCGAGGAATCGCCGTTCTTCACGCTGCCGGACGAGCAGGAGAGCTACGCCTCCTTCGTCCAGCGGCTCACGCCCGCCGGCGGTGGCGACGTGCCGGAATCGGGACTGGAGGCGATCGCGGTCGCG
>DATGDX010000332.1:0-6309 GCA_035310665.1 Mycobacteriales bacterium
GTCAGGTCTCGAGCTTGTATCCCAGCCCGCGCACCGTCACCAGGTGGCGCGGCTCGGCCGGGTTGTCCTCGAGCTTCGCCCGCAGCCGCTTGACGTGCACGTCGAGGGTCTTGCCGTCGCCGACGTAGTCGGTCCCCCAGATGCGGTCCATCAGCTGCCCGCGGGTGAGCACCCGTCCGGCGTTGCGCAGGAACATCTCGAGCAGTTCGAACTCCTTCAGCGGGAGGCTGACGGGCTCGCCGCGCACGCTGACCACGTGCCGCTCGACGTCCATGCGCACCGCTCCCACCTGCAGCACGGTCGACTGCGGCTGTTCCGGCTCGCCGCGGCGGCGCAGCACGGCGCGGATCCGGGCGACGAGCTCGCGGGTCGAGAACGGCTTGGTCACGTAGTCGTCGGCGCCGAGCTCCAGCCCCACGACCGTGTCGACCTCGCTGTCCTTCGCGGTGACCATGATGACGGGCACGTTCGAGCGGGCGCGCAGCCGCCGGCAGACCTCGGTGCCGGGCAGCCCGGGCAGCATGAGGTCGAGCAGCACGAGGTCCGCGCCGGCGTGCTCGAACTCGTCCAACGCGGCGAATCCGTCGCCGGCCAGCGCCACCTCGAAGCCCTCGCGCCGCAGCATGTGCGCGAGCGGCTCGGCGATCGACTCCTCGTCCTCGACGACGAGCAGACGGGTCACGGGAGAGCCTCCTCGGGAACTCGGTCCGCGGCGTCGGTGCCCGTGGACGGGCGGGCGTCGCCCGCGGGGGGTGGCAGCGGCAGCCGCAGGGTGAACGTCGACCCGGACCCCTCGACGCTCCACACCCGGACCTCGCCGCCGTGGTTGTTCGCGACGTGCTTCGCGATCGCGAGACCGAGGCCGGTGCCGCCGGTGGCGCGGGACCGGGCCGGGTCGACGCGGTAGAAGCGCTCGAAGATGCGTTCGAGGTCTGCGGCCGGGATGCCGATCCCCTCGTCGGTCACGGAGACCTCGACGATGTCGCCCGCGCTCCGGGTGGTGACCGCGACCCGGGTGCCGTCGGGGCTGTAGGCGACGGCGTTCTCGACGAGGTTGCCGACCGCGGTGGCGAGTTGCCGCTCGTCTCCGTGCACCGTCAGTCCGGTGTCACCGCCGGTTACCAGCGTGATCGCGCGGGCGCCGGCGGCCACCCGGCAGCGGTCCACCGCCTCGGTCACGACCCGGTCGAGGGGGACGGGCGCGGGCTCGGGCCGTGGCTCGGCGCCTTGCAGGCGGGACAGCTCGAGGAGATCCCGCACCAACCTGCCCAGCCGGTCGGACTCGCGCTGCATGCGCCCGGCGAAGCGGCGCACCGCCTCGGGGTCGTCGGCCGCGTCCGCGATCGCCTCGGCGAGCAACGTCAGGCCGACGACGGGGGTCTTGAGCTCGTGGCTCACGTTCGCGACGAAGTCGCGGCGGACCGCCTCGACTCGCCGCGCCTCGGTGCGGTCGTCGAGCACGAGCAGCGTCCCGGCGCCGGGCAGCGGCGCGGCGCGCGCGTGCACGACGAACAGGTCCGTGCCGAACGGCCCGCGGGGCAGCTCGAGGTCGGCCTCGCGCAGCGCACCGGCCGCGCGCGCCTCGTCGACGAGCTGCCGCAGCTGCGGGAAGACGAGGCGACCCGCGCGGTGGGCGCCGAGCGCCCGGGCCGCGGCGTTGCCCCGGAGCACCGCACCGTCGCCGCCGGTCACCAGGGCAGCGAACGGCAGCAGGTCGAGCAGGGCCCCGAGGGCCTGGGGTGACCCGGACGCCTGCGAGGCGCCGCGCAGGGCGGCGGGAACGCGCGCGGACGTGCCGGCGTCCGCTCGCGGACCGCGGGTTCGGGTGCCGCGGATGCGGGTCAGGCGCCGCAAAGGGCCGGCGCCGACGGCACCGGCGATCAGCCCGGCGCCGCCGGCGAGAGCGGCGACGGCGACAGCGTCCACGCTCGGATGGTAGGTCGGCCGGGGCGCCACCCCCGGGCGTCCCGACGACTGTTCACCGCAGCGTCACCGCCCGTTCGGTCGGTGACGATGAGCGCGTTGACGATGGCGTTACGGTGTCGCCATGCGCGACGCCTACCACGAGGAGCTCGACGAGATCAACGACCAGCTGGTCGAGATGACCCGGCTGGTCGAGTCGGCGATGAGCCGGGCGTCGCGGTCCCTGCTCGACGCGGATCTGCAGCTCGCCGAGGGCGTGATCGCCGGCGACGAGCACATCGACACGCTGTACGCGAGCCTGGAGCGGCGCGCGTTCGACCTCATGGCCCGCCAGCAGCCGGTTGCCGGGGACCTGCGGTTCCTCATCACCAGCCTGCGCATCGTGGCGGAGCTGGAGCGGATGGCCGACCTTGCGGTGCACATCGCCAAGGTTGCGCGGCGGCGCTACCCGAGCTCGGCGGTGCCCGAGGTGCTGCACTCCACGATCCTCGGGATGGGGCAGGCGGCGGTGCGGATCGCGGCGAAGGCGGCCACCGTCATCGCGACCACCGACGTGGCGCTCGCCGCGGAGCTCGAGCGCGACGACGACGTGATGGACGCCCTGCAGCGCGAGTTGTTCGCCCACATCCTCGGCAGCGCGTGGACCGGCAGCGTGGAGGAGGCCGTGGACGTGACGCTGTGCGGCCGCTTCTACGAGCGGTTCGCCGACCACGCCGTGTCGGTGGCGCGGCGGGTCGCGTACCTCGCGACCGGCGAGCGCCCGCGCGGGCAGATCGCCGCGCGCGCGTAGGACGGCACCGTACGACGCGGCGCGTCAGGCGAGCGCGGCGTCAGCGGCGGCCCTGGCTGGCCACCGCCTGGATCGCGGCCTCCGCCGCGGCCGGGTCGAGGTACTCCCCGCCCGGCTTGACGGGCTTGAGGTCCGCGTCGAGTTCGTAGCGCAGCGGGATCCCGGTCGGGATGTTGAGGCTGACGACCTCCTCGTCCGACAGCCCGTCGAGGTGCTTGACGAGGGCGCGCAGCGAGTTGCCGTGGGCCGCGACGAGCACCGCGCGCCCGGCCCGCAGGTCCGGCACCACCGCGTCGTACCAGTACGGCAGCATCCGCACGACCACGTCCTTGAGGCATTCCGTCCGCGGGACGAGCTCGCTGGGCAGCGCGGCGTACCGCGGGTCGTCCACCTGGGAGAACTCGTCGTCGGCGGCGAGCGGTGGCGGCGGCACGTCGTACGACCGGCGCCAGAGCATGAACTGCTCCTCGCCGTAGCGCTCCCGGACCTGCGCCTTGTTCTTGCCCTGCAGCGCGCCGTAGTGCCGCTCGTTGAGCCGCCACGACCGGGCGACGGGCAGCCACAGGAGGTCGGCCACGTCGAGGGCGAGCTGGGCGGTGCGGATCGCGCGGCGCAGCACCGAGGTGTGCACGACGTCCGGGCGCAGACCCGCCTCGCGCAGCAGCTCGCCCCCCCGGCGCGCCTCGACCTCGCCCTTCTCGGACAGGTCGACGTCGACCCACCCGGTGAACAGGTTCTGCGCGTTCCAGGTGGACTCACCGTGGCGCAGGAGGACGAGCGTGTACATGCGCGCAGCCTAACGGGCGCGGTCGCGGGCCTGCGGCGGTGCGTGCCCGGCGAGAGCAATCACCGGGCCGGGGCCGGCGTCTCCTCGTCGAGGAGGGTGAAGAACTCCTCCTCCTCCTGCGCGAAGTGCAGCCGCAGCACCGCGTGCAGGCCGTAGAGGACCGCCTGCAGCTCGGTGCGGTCCTCCTCGTCGGGCACCTCGGCGCCGAGGTCGGCGAGCAACCGGCCGAGGCGGCGCACCAGGTGCTCGATCTCGGCGTGCCCGCGGCTCATCACCCCGGTGGGGTCCTCGCCGCCGAGGACCTCGTCCAGGGCGGGGTACAGCTGGGTCTCCTCGGCCAGCTCGTGCGGGAGCAGGTCGGTGACGAGCCGGTCGTACGCCGTGCGCACCGCGGCGACCGCCGCGAGCGCGTCGGCCGGGCGGGCCAGCCGGTCGCCCAGCACCCGCAGTTCCTCGACCATGTCGCGCAGCTCGACGTGCTCCGCCTGCAGCCGCCGGGTCAGCTCCGCCGGCGGGCCGGCGAGCCGGGGCTCCACGGACCGCGCGGGGCGCACCGCGCGCAGCGCGTTGAGGATCACGGCGACGTCGATGCCCTCCTGGAGCAGCGCCCCGGCGGCCGGGGGCAGCGCGCCGGCCGCGGCCACGCCCATCGCGACGAGCGAGAGCACCATCCCGGCGAGCGCGCTCTGCCGGGCGATGCCGCGCGCGCGGCGGGCGACCCGGATCGCCTCCGCGAGGCGGTCCAGCCGGTCGACGGTGAGGACGACGTCGGCCGCCTCGCTCGACGCCGTCGCCCCGCGGGCCCCGATCGCCACGCCGACGTCCGCAGCCGCCAACGCCGGCGCGTCGTTGATCCCGTCCCCCACCATGACCGTCACCCCGACGGCGCGCGCGGCGCCGACCGCGGCGAGCTTCTCCTCGGGGAGCCGCTCGGCGAGGACGACGTCGACGCCGATCGCCGCCCCCACCGTCTCGGCCACGTCGACCCGGTCCCCGGTGACCATGACGGTCCGGCGGATCCCGGCCCGCCGCAGCGCACGCACCATCCGGGCCGCGTCGGGGCGGACGGGGTCGTGCAGGAGCAGCGCCCCGACGAGCTCGCCGTCCACGCGGACGAACACGGTCACCCGGCCGTCCAGCGCGGCGCGCCGGCGCAGCGAGCGGACCCACCCCGGGACCGGCTCGGGCACGAGCCACCGACCCCGCCCGACCTCGACGGCCCGACCCTCGACCCGGCCGCTGACCCCCCACCCCGGACGCTCGGTGACACCGGAGGCGGGCGGCAGCGGCAGTCCACGCTCGTCCGCGGCGCGGACCACCGCAGCGGCGAGGACGTGCGGGGACAGCCGCTCGACCGCGGCGGCGCAGGTGAGTACCTCGTCGGCCGGGAGCGCCTGCGCCGCGACCACCTCGGTGACCGTGGGCCGGCCCGCGGTCAGGGTGCCGGTCTTGTCAAACAGCAGCACCTGCGCGCCGGCGAGCGCCTCGAGCGCGGCACCGCCCTTGACCACGATCCCGCGTCGCGCACAGCGGGACAGGCCGGAGACGATGGCGACCGGGGCGGCGAGCAGCAGGGGGCACGGCGTCGCGACGACGAGGACGGCGACGGCCCGGACGGGGTCGCCGGACACCAGCCACGCCAGGCCGGCGACGAGCAGGGTCGTCGGCAGGAACAGGCCGGCGTACCGGTCCGCGAGGCGCACGAACGGCGCGCTGCCCGCGTGCGCCTGCCCCACCAGCCGGACGATGCCGGCGTACGTGCTCTCCGCGGCCGGGCTGACCGCGGTCAGCCCGAACGCGCCGCCGGCGTTCACGACGCCGCTGCGCACCAGCTCGCGGGGGTGCCGCTCGACGGGGAGCGGCTCGCCGGTGAGCGCGCTCTCGTCGAGGACGGCGGGCTCGGCGAGCAGCCCGTCGACCGGCACGACCTCACCCGGGCGGACGAGCAGGTGGTCGCCGACCTGCACCTGGTCGAGCGGGACGTCGGTCACCGTGTCGGCGACCCGGACGTGGGCGGTCCGCGGGGCCCGGGCGAGCAGCGCCGAGAGGTCCCGGCGCGCGCGGGCCGCGGCCCGGCGCTCGAGCTCGCGGCCCGAGGCGAGCATGAGCGCGATGACCGCGCCGGCGAGCAGTTCACCGACCGCGAGGCTGCCGGCGAGGGCGAGCACGGCGACGAGGTCGACGCCCATCTGGCGGCGCCGCAACCCCGCGACCACCTCCCACGTCGCGGGGAGCAGGGCGGCCGCCGCGGTCAGCGCCCACACCACGTCGGATGCCCGCGGCGCGCCCACGGCCCACAGGGCGAGCCCACCGAAGACGCCGACCGCGCTGCCGGCGAACAGCAGCGCGGTCGCCGACATCCGTCGCCGTCGCACCCCCACAACCGATCATCGTCCCGTGCGAACGGCCGGCCCGGGAGGGCCGAACGCCCCTGGCCGGACCCACGCCGGGGACGCCAGCCGTCGTTGCGCGGTCGGTTGCGGCGGTCGGTTGCGGCGGTCGTTTTGCGGCGGTCGTTTTGCGGCGGTCGGTTGCGGCGGTCGGTCCCGCGCCGGTCGGGGAGATTGTTGGGTGCGGCGGCGCGCGTGGCGATCCTGCTGCGCGCACCCGACGATCACCGCGACTCGACCAACAAGGTGCCGCGCGCGGCGGCTGGGCCGATGGGGAACGAGCCCTAGGGAGCGAGCAGCACGGCCGCGCCGGTGACGCGGTCGGCCGCGAGGTCCGCGAGCGCCCGGTCGGCGGCGCCGAGCGGGTACGGCGTCGTGTGCACCGCGATGCCGATCCGGGCGGCGAGGGCCAGGAACTC
>DATGDX010000333.1:0-3551 GCA_035310665.1 Mycobacteriales bacterium
CCGAGCATTGAAAGCCAACGGCTCCCGTCCTCAACTACCCAGGGAGGACACCGCTGCCTGATCGGGGCTCGGGCAGCCCTGCGTAGTGCCACGCCATAATCTGCCGGGGTGAGACGCGCGGCTCCCGCCGTACCGAATCCCCGACCAGCACTCGTGGGAGCCACCGATTTACGCCGGAGAGGCCCGCAGCGACGAGGTAGCAGCGACGGAGATCAAGAGGACTGCGCTCGCCTCGTCCGAGCGGCCGCCGGGCAATCACACGTACTGCGGCGGCGGTATCTGCGGGCATCGGAGTGGGCGGAACAGTCTTCTCCCGTGGCCGTGACAGCCTGATCTGGCCCCAGGGTGACGGCCCGAGGTGGCCCCACCTGGGAGTCGGTGAGGTGCCGCCGTGACGGCTTGAGTTGGGCCCACCGGTCGACACGCCGCGGCGGTTGTGACGGCCTGAAGTGGCCCCACCCGGCCGTGATCATTGGTCCGTATGGCCGGATCGATGACCGCGGAAGGTGGGCTGGAGGGTGAGGTCGAGGGTGGAGCAGTTCGCGGCGATCCGCCGTGACCATCGGGTCGAGGGGCTGTCGGTCCGGGCGCTGGCCGAGAAGCATCACGTGCACCGGCGCACGGTGCGGCAGGCGCTGGAGTCGGCGATCCCGCTGCCGCGGAAGAGGCCGCGGCGGGTCGCGCCACGGCTGGAGCGGTTCAAGGCCGCGATCGACGACATGCTGCGCGGCGACCTGGAGGCACCGAAGAAGCAACGCCACACCGCCCGGCGCATCCTCGCCCGGCTCATCGACGAGCACGGGGCCGGCGATTTGTCGTGCTCGACGGTGCGCGACCACGTCCGCAAGCGCCGCCCGGAGATCCTCGCCGAGGCGGGCACGCCCCTTGAGCTGGGCTTCGTGCCGCAGACCCATCCGCCGGCGGGCGAGGCAGAGGTGGACTTCCACGACCTGTGGGTGATCTTGCGCGGGGTGAAGACGAAGACCGCGCTGTTCACCATGCGGCTGTCCTACTCGGCCCGGGCCGCGCACCGGGCGTTCCTGACCCAGGGACAGGAGGCGTTCCTGGAAGGCCACGTCCACGGGTTCGCCCGGCTGGGCGGGGTGCCGCTGGACAAGATCCGATACGACAACCTGACCAGCGCGGTCACCCGGGTGCTGTTCGGCCGCTCGCGGCAGGAGAACGAACGCTGGATCGCGTTCCAGTCGCACTACGGCTTCGAGTCCCGGTACTGCCAGCCGGGGCACGAGGGCAGCCACGAGAAGGGCGGCGTCGAAGGCGAAGGCGGCCGGTTCCGCCGCAACCATTGCGCGCCGATGCCCGTGGTGAACTCCCTTGAGGAACTCAACGCCCTGCTGCAGGCCTGGGACGACGCCGACGACGCCCGCCGGGTCGGCAACCGGGCGAGCAGCGTCGGGCAGGACTGGGCGGTCGAGAAGACGCTGCTGCGGCCGCCGCCGGCGGAGTCGTTCGACACCGCCCTCACGCTGACCCCCCGCGTCGATCGCTATGCGCAGGTGATGGTGCGCTGCAACCAGTACTCGGTGCCGGCCCGGTTCATCGGCCACCGGCTGCGGGTGAAGCTGTCCGCGTCGGCGGTCACCGTCTACGACCGCACCACCGTCGTGGCCCGGCACGAACGCGCGGTCGGCAAGGGCGTGAAGGTCCTCGACCTGGACCACTACCTGGAGATCCTGCGCCGCAAACCCGGCGCCCTGCCCGGCGCGACCGCCCTGGCGCAGGCGCGCGCGTCGGGGGCGTTCACCGCCGAGCACGACGCGTTCTGGGCCGCCGCCCGCACCGCCCACGGCGACCCGGCCGGAACACGCGCGCTGGTCGAGGTGCTGCTGCTGCACCGCCACCTCGACCGGGACGACGTCCGCGTCGGGATCAGCGCCGCGTTGTCGGTCGGTTCCGCCAACCCCGACGTCGTCGCGCTCGAAGCCCGCCAGGCCGCCGAGCGGCGCGGCGCCGGCACGCACAACGACGATGCGAGGGCACCGCACGGCGGTGTGGTCACCCTCGCCGAGCGGCGGGTGCCCGGCCTCCCCACCGATGGCCGGCCGCCGCCCTCGGTGGACAAGTACGACATCCTGCTGCGCCGGGAGTCGTCATGACCCGCCGGCGCGCGGTCACCGAGCCGGCCGCCGCCGCGGCGATCGAGCAGGGCTGTCGCATGCTGCGGCTCCCGACGATCCGGGACCGGTTCCCCGAGATCGCCGCCGCCGCCGAACGCGAGCACCTGTCGTACCTGGGGTTCCTCGCCGAACTGGTGATCGCCGAGTGCGACGAGCGCACCCACCGCCGCGCCGAACGCCGCATCCGCGACGCCGGCTTCCCCCGGCCCAAACGGCTGGACGAGTTCTCCTTCGACGCCAACCCGGCGATCAACCCGGCGGTGATCGGGCAGCTGGCCACCTGCGCCTGGGTGAAAGCCGGCCACCCCGTGTGCTTGATCGGCGACTCCGGCACCGGGAAAACGCATCTGCTCATCGCGCTCGGCACCCTCGCCGCCGAGGCCGGCTACCGGGTCCGCTACACGCTGGCCAGCAAGCTCGTGAACGAGCTGGTCGAGGCCGCCGACGACAAGCAGCCGACCAAGCTGATCAACCGCTACGGCCGCGTCGACCTGATCCTCATCGACGAGCTGGGCTACCTGCAGCTGGACCGGCGCGGCGCGGAACTGCTGTTCCAAGTGCTCACCGAACGCGAGGAACGCTCCGCCATCGCCATCGCCTCCAACGAACCGTTCTCGTCGCGGACGAAGACCTTCACCGACCCACGGCTGTGCGCCGCCAACGTCGACCGCCTGACCTTCGCCGGGCAGATCCTCGAAACCGGCAGCCGCTCCTACCGCCTCGCGCACGCCCGCACCGCGCACCCGGCAAGCCGACCTGCCGAAGCATGACCACCATAAAGGGTCCTCACAGCCCGCCCCCCGCTCGCATGACACGCTCACCCTCGCTCACCCCAGCGCGCGACGTCCCCCCGCCGCCAACCGCGAACAGCAGAACCGCGGCTGCCCGATCCACCCCGCCGCGACGCGCTCCCCAGCCCGCGAGCCCGCGGCCCGTTCCCCCGACGACCTCCCTCGTTTCCTCGCCGCCCGATCACCGCCGCCGCTCGTCGGGCGTCAAGGCCGTTCGTCCTCGCGGCTGACGCCGCTGCGGGCGCTCCGCCTTGACCCCCGTCCTCCCGGCGACAACCACGGCAGCCATGAGGAAACGAGGGAGGAGCAGAAAACCCGCGCCCACGCAGGCCCCCCCACATCACCGCCGCGTTCCACATCAGCACCGACCGCTTCCAACCCACACGCACAGCCGCCAGCTCCCGTAAGTGGCGCCAGATCAAGCCGTCACGGTGGGGCCAACTCAAGTTGACATCGCGAGCAGAAGTCGATGACGCGGTTCACGGTCTCCTTCGCGTCGGTCGTGTGCAGCGTCGACAGCACGAAGTGACCCGTCTCCGCGGCGGCGAGCGCGGCCTTCACGGTCTCCGCGTCGCGCATCTCCCCGACGAGGATGACGTCGGGGTCCTGGCGCATCGCCGCG
>DATGDX010000334.1:0-1516 GCA_035310665.1 Mycobacteriales bacterium
AGCTGCGCCTGGCCCTGACCGCGCTCGCGGTCGTCATCGGCGTCGCGTTCGTGTCCGGCACCATGGTGCTCACCGACACGCTGCAGCGCACCTTCGACGACCTGTTCGGCCAGGTGGACCGGCACACGAGCGTGGCGGTGCGCGCCGCCACGTCGTTCACCGCGCCGACGACGACCGGGGTGGACAGCGCCCCGGTTCCGGCCACGGTCCTGGACAAGGTCCGGGCGGTGCCCGGGGTGCGGGAGGCGGTCGGCGAGGTGACCGGCTACGCGCAGCTGGTGCGACCCGACGGCAAGCCCGTCACGACCACCGGCGCCCCGACCCTCGGGGTCGACTGGACCGACTCCGCGCTGTTCTCGCCGGCGCACCTCGAGCGGGGACGTGGGCCGGAACGGTCCGGCGAGGTCGCGATCGACACGGGCACGGCGGAGCGCCAACGGATCGCGGTCGGCGATACCGTCACCGTGCTCGTGAAGGGGCCCCCGCAGGCCACTCGCGTCGTCGGCACCTTCCGTTTCGGCACGACCGGGAACCTGGCCGGGACGAGCCTCACCGCGTTCGACCCGGCGACCGCCCAGCGGCTGCTGCTCGCACCGGGCCAGTTCACGACGCTGAAGATCGCGGCTGTCGAGGGGGTCTCCGAGCGGGAATTGGCGCGCCGGGTGCAGTCGGTGCTCCCGAAGGGTTTCGAGGCCGTCACCGGTGCCGTCGTGCGCAAGGAGAACGCGAGCGCGGTCTCCGAAGGGTTGGGCTACTTCAACCGGTTCCTGCTGGTGTTCGCGGTCATCGCGCTGTTCGTCGGCTCGTTCATCATCTGGAACACGTTCTCGATGCTGGTGGCCCAGCGGACCCGTGAGCTGGCGCTGCTGCGCGCGATCGGCGCGAGTCGAGGACAGGTCACCCGCTCGGTCCTCGGGGAGGCGGTCGTCGTCGGCACCATCGGCGCCGCCGGCGGGCTGGGCGCCGGGCTGCTCATCGCCGCCGCCTGCGCGCGTTCCTCGACGCGATCGGGATGGACCTGTCGGCGGGCGGCTTCGTGGTCGCCCGCGACACGGTCGTCTGGTCGTTCGTCATCGGCATCGGCGTCACCGTGCTCGCCGCCGTGTTCCCGGCCCGCCGCGCCGAGGCGACCCCCCCGGTCGCGGCGATGCGTGACGACGCGCTCCCCCCGATCCGCTCCCTGCACCGGCGCGTCGTCCTCGGGACCCTGGTCACGGCGGCCGGCGCGGTCGTGCTCGGCTTCGGCCTCGTCGGCGCGACCGGCAAGCCCCTGGCCCTGGTCGGCGCGGGAGCCGCGCTGGTCTTCATCGGGGGCACCGCGCTGCGCCCCGTGCTCAGCCACCCGGTCGTGCGGCTGCTCGGCGCTCCGCTGCCCCGGGTGTTCGGCATCGCCGGGAAGCTCGGCACCGAGAACGCGCTGCGCAACCCGCGGCGCACCTCGGCGACCGCGTCCGCGCTCATGATCGGGCTCGCGTTCGTCACCCTGGCGACGGTGCTCGCCTCCTCGGTCACCGCG
>DATGDX010000335.1:0-10789 GCA_035310665.1 Mycobacteriales bacterium
CACCCTGACCCTCGTCGCGCCCGCGCTGCCGTCCCCGTTTCCGCGTCGCGAGCCGCTGCGCCTCGCCCTGTTCCTGACCCCCGGCCTCGGCCGCCTGCTGTTCACCCGCACGCGCCGCGAGCCGGCGGAGGTCCAGGCGAACGCCATCCTCGACCTCTGCTACGCCGACCCCTCGCGCATCCACCCGGAGCGGCGCGCCGAGGCCGCCGAGGAGTTCCGCCGTCGCTCGGCGCTCGGGCACACGCGGAACGCGTTTCTCGCTTCGCTGCGCGGACTCGTCGAGGCCTCCCTCCACCTCGGCGGCCGGTCGCTGTGGCGCCAGTCGCGGCGGGTTTCCGCGCCGACACTGCTCGTCTTCGGCGTGCGCGACGTGCTCGTGGACGTGCGGGTCGCGCCCCTCGCCGCCCGCGCGTTCCGGGACAACCGGGGTCGTGCTCCCCGACGCCGGGCACGTCGCGCAGCTCGAGTTCCCCGAGGTGGTCGCCCGCGCTGCTCGGGAGATGCTCGACCCGGTGGCCCGACCGGGTAGGGGTCGGGTCCCCGGGAGCGCGGCCGCGACGCCGCTCCCGGGGACCCGACACCCTGATGACGTGACTACTTGAACGCGTCCTTGACCTTCTCGCCGGCCTGCTTGAGGTTGCCCTTCGTCTCGTCGGCCTGGCCCTCGGCCTGCAGCCGCTCGTCGCCGGTCGCCTCTCCGGCGGCGTCCTTGGCCTGGCCCGAGAGCTCCTGCGCCTTGTTCTTGATCTTGTCTACCCCGCTCATCGCGCGTCCCTTCTCGTCGTCTTCTCGGCCCTTCCCGCGGCGTTCTCCCGGAGCTTCCCCGGCGCGGGCCCGGTCCACACCGGCAGCGTGGGCCGCGCGGCGCCGTCGCCGTTCCGACGCCACCGCACCGTGCGCCACGGCACCCCACGGGCGGGAATGAGCGACGGCATGGCACCGTTTGTCGTCGAGAAGCGGCCGCGTCTCGCCCCAGGCCTTGCGCGGCCCGTCACCCCCTGGACCGACCGGAGTGAAGCCCAGTGTCCCTACCGCCCCTCGTCGAGCCCGCCCCCGAGCTGTCCGTCGAGGAGATCAAGCGCTACTCGCGCCATTTGATCATTCCAGAGTTCGCGATGGACGGTCAGAAGCGGCTGAAGAACGCCCGCGTCCTCGCGATCGGGGCCGGTGGTCTGGGGTCGCCCGTGCTGATGTACCTCGCCGCGGCCGGGGTGGGCACGATCGGCGTCGTCGACTTCGACGTCGTCGACGAGTCCAACCTGCAGCGGCAGATCATCCACGGGCAGGACGACATCGGCCGCTCGAAGGCGCAGTCCGCGCGGGATCGGATCAAGGAGATCAATCCGTACGTCGAGGTCCGGCTGCACGAGGAGCGGCTCGACTCGTCGAACGCGCTGGAGATCTTCGCCGGGTACGACCTCGTCGTCGACGGCGCCGACAATTTCGCGACGCGCTACCTGGTCAACGACGCCTGCGTGCTGCTCGGCAAGCCGTACGTGTGGGGGTCGATCTTCCGTTTCGACGGCCAGGCGTCGGTGTTCTGGGCCGAACGGGGCCCGTGCTACCGCTGCCTCTACCCGGAGCCCCCGCCGCCCGGGATGGTGCCGTCCTGCGCGGAGGGGGGCGTCCTCGGCGTGCTGTGCGCCTCGATCGGCTCGATCCAGGCGACCGAGGCGATCAAACTGCTGACCGGCACGGGCGACCCGCTCGTGGGGCGGTTGCTCGTGTACGACGCCCTCGAGATGACCTACCGCTCGGTGACCGTGCGGAAGGACTCCGAGTGCCCGCTGTGTGGGAAGAACCCCTCGATCATGGAGTTGATCGACTACGAGGCTTTCTGCGGGGCGGTTTCCGAGGAGGCGCAGCTCGCCGCCCAGGGGTCGACCATCACCGCGGCCGAGCTGAAGACGATGCTGGACGGGGGGGAGGAGATCCTGCTCGTCGACGTGCGGGAGCCCGCCGAGTTCGAGATCGTGCGGATTCCGGGCGCGGTGCTCATCCCCAAGGGGGAGCTGCCGGCGACGCTCGCGGAGCTTCCCCAGGACAAGCGGATCGTCCTGCACTGCAAGACCGGCGTCCGTTCGGCCGAGGCGCTCGCCCTGCTCAAGGACGCCGGCTTCAAGGACGCGGTGCACCTCCAGGGGGGGGTCATCGCCTGGGCGAACCAGGTCGACCCGAGCCTGCCGACGTACTGACCTCGACGCGCTCGGGTGGCGGTCGCGGATGACCGTCGGCCCCGAGCGCGGTCGCGGGGTGCGGACGGCGGTGTCCTCGTGTCACCGTGGGGCCCGCCCCTGAGCCTGTCCCGTGCCCCCGGAGGACCGGATGCGCCGCGCCGGAGTCGTCGCCCGCACGCTCGTCGCGGCGCTCGCAGCGACCGCCGCCATGTTGTGCGCGCCCGGTAGCGCGGCGGCTGCGTCGTCCTCGTCGGCCTCTCCCTCGCGGGCCTCGCCCTCCTCGGTGTCCCCGGTCGCGTGGGCGCCCGCGGCGCGTGCACCGGTGCACCCGGCCGTCCGCACCTACACCGCCGGCGCCCAGTGCACCGCCAATTTCGTGTTCGCCGACGACGCGGGTGTGTACCTGGGGCAGGCCGCCCACTGCTCGGGAGGCGGTGAACCCGGCGGCGTGGACGGCTGCTCCTCCGGCTCGCTCCCGTTGGGCACCCCCGTGCGTATCGACGGGGCCACCCGCCCGGGAACCCTCGCCTACAGCTCGTGGATCGCGATGCGCGGGGTACGGGAGACGCGGCCCGACGTCTGCGCCTACAACGACTTCGCGCTGGTGCGCATCGACCCGCACGACGTCGCGAAGGTCAACCCCAGCGTCCCGTTCTGGGGCGGCCCGACCGGGGTGGACACCGACGGAACCCGTCGCGGCGAGCCGGTGGTCAGCTACGGCAACTCGTCGTTGCGCAACGCCCTGCCCACGCTGTCGCCGAAGAAGGGCGTGAGCCTCGGCGACGAGGGCCAGGGCTGGTCGCACGCGGTCTTCACGGTGACTCCGGGGATTCCCGGGGACTCGGGCAGCCCCGTGCTGTCCGTCGGCGGGGCGGCGCTCGGCGTCGTCGCGACTCTTCGGCTGGCGCCGGTCCTCGGCAGCAACGGCGTCGGTGATCTCGCCCGCGAAGTGGCGTACGCCCGGGCGCACGGGATCCCGGGGCTGCGGCTCGTGAAGGGGACGGTGGCCTTTCGCGGGCCGCGGTGGTAGCCCTGCTCGTCGAGGTCGTGCTCGACACCGTCGAGCGCATCCCGGCCGGACGCGTGTTGTCGTACGGCGACGTCGCCGAGGAGGTCGGGCTGCGTTCGGCGCGCCCGGTGGGCTTGGTGCTGCACCGCCACGGTGCCGCGGTGCCGTGGCACCGCGTCGTCATGGCCGACGGGCGCCCCGCCCCCCGGAAGGCGGTCGAGCAGCTGCGGCGCCTGCGCGCGGAGGGCACCCCGCTGGTCGGGTCACGGGTCGACATGCGGAGCGCCCGCTGGAGTCGCTGACCCTTTTCTGTCGGACGTCTCTGGTCGAATGACCGGGTGATGAGCAGCACGCGTGCGTCCGGCTACCGGCTGGTGCGCCCACGACCGGCCCCGCCGCGAGCACCGACGCTCGACGCGGCCCAGCGCGCCGTGGTCGAGCACCGCGCTGGCCCGCTGCTCGTGCTGGCCGGTCCGGGGACGGGGAAGACGAGCACGCTCGTCGAGGCCGTCGTCGAGCGCGTGCGCCGCGGAACCCCGGCCGATCACGTGCTCGTGCTCACGTTCAGCCGCAAGGCGGCGGGTGAGTTGCGCGAGCAGGTCGCCGCGCGACTGGGTGGCGTGCTCGCCCAGCCGGCCGCCTGGACGTTTCACGCCTGGTGTTACGCCCTGGTCAACGCCCACGCGGACCCCCACCAGGACCCGTCCCCCCGGCTGTTGACCGGACCCGAGCGCTTGGTCCGGGTCCGCGACCTGCTCGAGGGGTCGTTCCTCGGCGAGGGCGTCGTCCGGTGGCCTGAGAAGATCCGCCCCGCCGTCCGCACCCGGGGCTTCGCCCGGGAGATCGCCGACCTCCTGGACCGGGCGCGCGAGCGCGGCGTCGACCCGGTGAGCCTGCGCGCGTTGGCGACGGTGGGGGGTCGGGACGAGTGGGCGAGCGCGGCCGACTTCTACGAGGGATACCTCGCGGTGCTGGGCAGCCGCGGGGAGATGGACTACGCCGAGCTGGTGCGCCGCGCGCTCGCGCTCCTCGAGGATGACGCGACGGTGCTCGAGCTGGTCCGCCGCCGCTACGACGCGGTCTTCGTCGACGAATACCAGGACACCGATCCCGCCCAAGAGCACCTGCTGCGGCTGCTGGCCGGCGGCGGCGGCGATCTCGTCGTGGTCGGTGACCCCGACCAGTCGATCTACGCGTTCCGTGGCGCGCGGCTGTCCTGCCTGCTCGATTTCCCCCGGCGGTTCCCCACCCGCGACGGCACCCCCGCTCCGGTCCTCGCGCTGCGCACGGCGCGCCGGTTCGGCGCCCACCTCCGCACGGCCTCGCGGGCGGTGGCGCAGCGGATCCCCACCCCGGGCCTTCCGGTCGCCGCCCGGCTCGCGCACCGCGAGCTGCTCGGCGGCGCCGACCTCGAGGACGGGGAGGTGGAGGTCCGCCTGTTCGCGACGCGGTACGACGAGGCGACGGCGGTCGCGGATCTGCTGCGCCGCGAGCACCTCGAGCGGGGCACCGCCTGGCAGGAGATGGCGGTGCTGACGCGCTCCGCGCCGCACATCGTGCCCACGCTGCGCCGCGCGCTGGGCAGGGCCGGGGTGCCGGTGGTGGTCGGCTCCGACGAGTTGCCGGTCGCCGAGGAGCCCGCGGTCTCCCCGCTCTTGCTCGCCCTCCGCGCAGCGGTGTCTCCCGACGCGGTGACGGACGATGACGTGCGCGCCCTGCTCGTTTCCCCGCTCGGGCGCGCCACGGCGGGCGACCTGCGCCGGCTGGGGCGGGCGTTGCGGGCCGCGGAGCGCGCCGCCGGCGTCCCCGTCCCGCGTCCCTCCGCCGAGCTCGTGCGCGAGGCGGTACTGCGTCCCGTCGACCTGCTCCCCGTCGACGCCCAGGTCGCCGCGCCGGCTCGCCGGGTCGCCGACCTGCTCGCGGCCGCGCGCGCGGCGCTCGCCGACGGTGGCAGCGTCGAGGACGCGCTGTGGGCCGTGTGGGACGGCAGCGGGTGGGCCCGTCGGCTCGCCGCCGCCTCGCTCGCCGGCGGAGCGGAAGGGCGTGCGGCCGATCGTGACCTCGACGCGGTCGTCGCGCTGTTCGACGCCGTCGGCGAGCTCGCCGAGCGGCACCGGGGCGGCGGCCCGCACGCCCTGCTCGACGAGTTGTCCGCGCAGGAGATCCCGCCGCAGCGGCGGCTGGAGGGGCGGCTGGCGGCCGACGGGGTGCGCCTGCTCACCGCGCACCGGTCCAAGGGCCTGGAGTGGGACGTCGTGGTGGTCGCCGGCGTCCAGGAGGGGGTGTGGCCCGACCTGCGACGGCGTGGGTCCCTGCTGGACCCCGACCGGATCGGAGCCGACGGACTCGCCGAGGAGGTCGGGCCGGCAGTCCTGCTCGCGGAGGAGCGGCGACTGTTCTACGTCGCAGTGACCCGCGCCCGGCGTCGCCTCGTGGTCACCGCCGTGCAATCCGAGGACGAGGCCGGGGAGCGGCCCAGCCGGTTCGTCGCCGAGCTCGGCGTGCCGCTGCCCGCGCCGCACGCCGGGCAGACCGAGCTGTTGACGGTGCCATCGCTGGTGGGCCGGCTGCGGGCGGCGGTGTCCGATCCGGCCGTCGGTGACCGGCTTCGGTCAGTGGCGGCAGCGCACCTCGCCCGGCTGGCGGCCCCCGGGCCCGACGGGCTGCCGCTCGTTGCCGAGGCGTGCCCGGACCGATGGTGGGGGCTCGTGGGGTGGACTCCCGGCGCGACCCCGATGCGCCCACCCGACACCCCCCTGGACTTGTCCCCGTCGAGCGTCGCCGCCTACCAGCGCTGTCCCCTCGCGTGGTTCCTCACGCACGAGGCGCGCGGCGGCACGTCGACGACGGCGTCCCAGGGGTTCGGCCTCGTCGTGCACGCCCTGGCCCTGCTGGTGGCCACGGGACAGCTTCCGGCGACCGTCGAGGCGGTCACCGAGAAGCTCGACGAGGTCTGGGGAGGCTTGGCGTTCGAGGCGCCGTGGGAGCGGGACCGAGAGCGGGCGGCGGCGCGGGCGGCGTTGGAGCGGCTGCTCACGTGGCAGGCGAGCAACGGCCGCGCCCACGTGGCAAGCGAAGCGGAATTCGACGTGACACTGCCCGTCCCGGGCGCCACCCGTGTGCGCCTGCGGGGTGCCGTCGACCGGCTCGAGCGCGACGACGCCGGGCGGGTTCACGTGGTCGATTACAAGACCACGTCGGCGCCGCCGACCCAGGCCGAGGTCTCCGCGGATGCGCAGCTCGGGGTCTACCAACTCGTGGCGCGCTGTGCGGGGTTCGCCGACGTGCTCGGCGGCGGCGACGTCGCGGTCGGTGGCGCGGAGCTCGTGCAGCTGCGGGCCGGCCGGGCCAACGGGCAGCCCAGGGTGCAGCGCCAGGAGCCGCTCGATCCGGGGCCCGACGGTCGCACGTGGGTGCACGCTCTGGTCGAGCGCACGGCCGCCGCCGTCCTGGCCGAGCGTTTTCCCGCCCGGCCCAACGACCGTTGCGAGCGGTGCCCGTTCGCCGGCTGCTGTCCGGCGCACGACGCGGGTGCGGAGGTGGTGTCGTGACCGTGCGATGTGTGAGCGCGGAGCCGACGGGGCGCTACCTGCGCGCGGTCCTGGACACGCCGTTCACGGACGAGCAGCTTCGGATCATCACGGCCCCGCTGGCGTCCCAGATGGTGATCGCCGGTGCGGGGTCGGGCAAGACGACCGTCATGGCCGCCCGTGTCGTGCACGTCGTTGCCCACCACGGGGTGCCGCCCGCCGCGGTGCTCGGGCTGACCTTCACGAACAAGGCCGCGGCCGAGCTCGGCTCGCGCATCCGCGCCGCTCTCGCCCGCGTCGACGTGCCGGAGCTTCGCGGCACCGGCCATGAGGACGAGCTCGTGGGCGAGGAGCCGACCGTGGGCACCTACCACGCATACGCCGCCCGGCTGTTCGCCGATCACGCGTTGCGGATCGGGCGCGAGCCGGCCGCGCAGCTGCTCACGGAGGCCCGCGCCTGGCAGCTCGCGCTCCGCGTGGTGCGCGGCGCGCCTGGACCGTTCCGGGCCCTGGACTGGCGCCCCGCGACGGTCGCCCGCTACCTGCTCGACCTCGACGCCGAACTGGCCGAGCACCTCGTCGACCCCGCGGCCGTGCGCGGCTGCGACGAGCGGCTGCGGAACGCTGTCGAGGCGGCCGCGAAACAGACCGAGGCCCTCACGCGCATCGCGGCCATGGCGACCGCGCGCGACGAGCTCCTCGGTCTCGTCGAGGACTACCGCGCGCGCAAGCGACGTCTGGACGCCATCGACTTCGGCGACCAGGTCGCGCTCCCGGCCGAGATCGCCCGCTCGTGCCCGGAGGTCGGACACGGCGAGCGCGAGCGGTTCCGCGTCGTCCTCCTCGACGAATACCAGGACACCGGTGTCGCCCAGCGTGTCCTGCTCTCGGCGCTGTTCGGTGACGGCCATCCCGTCACGGCGGTGGGCGACCCCTGCCAGTCGATCTATGCGTGGCGCGGGGCATCGGTGGGCAACGTGCTGCGTTTCGGCGAGCACTTCGGCGCTCCGTCCCGGCCGCAGTACCTCATGACCAACTTCCGCAGCGGCGGGCGGATCGTCGCCCTGGCCAACGACGTGTCCCGGCTGCTGCGCGACGCGCGCCCCACCTCGCGACGCCCCGCACCGAGCGTGCCCGCGCTCGTGCCGGCCACCGCGAGGGCGACGTCGGGGACGATCCGGTGCGCCTTGCACCACACGGTGACCGACGAAGCCGAGTGGGTGGCCGACGAGGTCGCTCGCGAGCTCGAGGACGGGACCGCGCCGCGCGACGTCGCGGTGCTGTGCCGGCGGCGCGCCGACTTCCCGCTCCTGCACCGCCGGCTCGTCGCCCGGGACGTGCCGGTCGAGGTGGTCGGGCTCGGCGGTCTGCTGACCATGCCCGAGGTCGCCGAGGTGGTGGCGACGCTCGAGGTGCTCGTCGACCCCACGGCGAATGCCGCGCTGCTCCGCCTGCTCACCGGCCCGCGCTGGCGCATCGGGCCGCGCGATCTCGTCGCCCTCGGCCGGCGTGCCGCGGCGTTGCTGCGCGCCGAGGGCGGAGGGCGGGTCGGCCGCCCGGTCCGGGGTGCGGGTGGCGCGCCCACGGCGGACTCGGTGTTGCGTGCGGCGGTGGAGGGCGCCGACCCGTGCGACGTCGTCGCGCTGGCCGACGCGCTGGAGGACCCGGGACCCGCGGAGGACTACTCGGCGCAGGCGCACGCCCGCCTGACGTCGCTCGCCGCGGAACTCGCCGGGCTGCGGCCCCTGGTGTCGGCGCCGGTCGTCGACGTCGTGACTGAGGTGATCCGGCGCTCCGGCCTGGACGTCGAGATCCTCGCGGGGGGCGACCGCATGGCGACCGCCAGGTCCGCGAACCTGGCCGCCTTCCTCGGGCACGCGTCGGGCTTCGTGGGCGTCGACGGTGAGGTGGACATGAGCGCCTTCCTAGCCTTCCTCGTCGCGGCCCGCGAGGCGCAGGACGGCCTCGACGTCGGGGGGGTGTCCGCGGCCGACACGGTCAAGCTCATGACCGTGCACAAGGCGAAAGGCTTGGAGTGGGAGGTCGTCGCGGTGCCCGGCGTCAGCGACGACGTCTTCCCGTCGAACCAGACGCGACCCCGGTGGACCGCGGCGGCGCGGGTCCTGCCGTACAAGCTGCGCGGCGACGCGGACGACCTGCCCACGCTGTCCGAGCTGTCCTCGGCGGGACTGCGGACCTTCGCTGAGGCGTGCAGGACCGACGAACTGGACGAGGAGCGACGCCTGGCCTACGTCGCGTTCACGCGCGCGAAGCGACGGCTGCTGGTCAGCGGCTATGTGTGGGGCGCCACCCAGCAGCGACCGAAGGCACCGTCCCCGTTCCTGCTGGAGGTCCGTGATGCCTGCCGCCGGGGCGCCGGCGATGTGGCGGTCTGGCGCGAGGAGCCCGGCAGCGCCAACCCGCTGCGCGCGACCGCGGCCGAGGACGTGGAGTGGCCCGCCGCCGGCGACCGCGCGCTGTTCGAGCGGCGCGCGGCCGCTGCCGCGCTGGTGCAGACCGCGATCGCCCGCGGTGACGCCGACCGCGTTGCCATCGCCGTGCCGCACGAGGGGCTGCTACACGCGGGGCTGCCACACGCGGGGCTGTCTGCCGAGGAGCGACTGATCGCGCGGCAGTGGGCGGCCGAGACCGAGCAGCTCCTCGCCGAGAGGTTCCGGCGGACGGAAGGCGTCCGCGAGGTCGAGCTGCCGCGTGCGCTCACGACGAGCCAACTCGTGCGCCTCGCGCACGACCCCGACGGGTTCGCGCGGGAGCTGGCCCGCCCCATGCCGCGACCGCCCAGCCGCGCGGCCCGGCGCGGCATCCGCTTCCATGCGTGGGCCGAGCACCTGTTCGCGGTTCGCCCGCTCCTCACGCCCGACGACCTGCCGGGCGCGGCCGACGCCGACGTGCCCGGCGACGATGACCTTCGGGCGCTGCAGGAGGCGTTCGCGCGCGGCCCCTACGCCGGGGTTCGCCCCCACGCCGTCGAGGCACCCTTCGAGCTCACCGTCGGGGGGTGGCTGTTGCGCGGGCGGATCGACGCGGTCTACCGGACCGACGGTGGGTACGACGTCGTCGACTACAAGACGGGTCTGCACCCACGCGACCCGGCCGCCGCGGCCCTCCAGCTCGCCGTCTATCGCCTCGCCTGGGCGGGCCTCGCCGGTGTCCCCCTGGACCGGGTCGGCGCGGCGTTCCTGTTCGTCCGCGATCGCACGCTCGTGCGCCCGCCCGCGCTGCCCGACGCCGAGGAGATCGCCGGCCTGCTCGCCGGGGCGGAGCCGGCGGGACCGGAGCGGTCGGGACCGGAGCGGTCGGCACCGAGCGTCGGGACGGGGGCTACTGCAGGGTGACGACCAGCGCGCGGTGGTCGGAGACGGGGAGCGGGATCGACGCAACGGCGCACACGGCCGGCAGCGGTCCGTGCGCCAGCACGTGGTCGAACTGCACCCGGGGCCGCAGCGTGGGATAGGTCGGCAACCGGCCGAGCGCCCGCCACCCGGGCCCCGCGATCAGCTGCGGCAGCGCTCCGGGCAGGTTCAGGTCGCCCAGCAGGAGGACGGGGCCGGGCAGCTGCGCGGCCCACCCGGTGAGCCTGCGCAGCTGCCGGACGTTGGCCCCGGGCACGAACGACAGGTGGGTCGCGACGACGCTCATGCCGTCGAGCAGGGCCGCGACCGCGACCCGTGGCTCGTCCAGGGCGGGGACGAACCGCCGTTCGACCGGCAGCCAGATCGGCGCCGGGAGTCGCGCCCTGCCGAGCGGCAGCACCCGCCACTCGCGGACGGGGACGCGCAGCAGCAGCGCGATCCCGTAGCCCCCGCCCGCCCCGGCGCCATCGCCCAGAACCGGCACGAACCGCCAGTCGGCCGCGCCCGCGGCGGCCGCGGCCTCCGCCGCCTGGTCGACCAGCCCCGACCGCGGCTGGCGCACGTCGACCTCCTGCAGCGCCAACGCGTCGGCGTCGACGGCCGCGACCGCGGCCCGCAGGCGCGTGAGGTCACAGCGGCCGTCGCTCGGCGAAACCCCGTGCAACAGGTTCGCCGTCGCCACCCGCACGCCCGGCGACG